>NZ_JBLFFK010000007.1:0-289414 GCF_051400715.1 Neorhizobium descurainiae | reverse complement strand
GGCCGGGGGAGTGTGACATTCCAACTTTGCAGAAACAGGACACTTCAACTTTGCGGCTACATCCAATAATCACATAATCTATCTTATGGAACATACAAATCCGTTATCATCTCAATACATACAGGCCACGACATAAAGTATCGCCTGCAGCCATGTGCCTTCGCCTGCCGACGCCTAAGATGCTCTGCGACATATCGCTGGCGGCACCCGCCGGACGATATCAGCCCAAGGAATGCTAATCGATATTATTGCGGATCGCGCATTGACCCCTTTTGCCAAATCGCCTTTCTATCCCGCTCCGCCGGTGAGCTGAACCGCCGGCGCGCTGTCGGGAGGCGATCATGCGCGTTTTTCAGATGATTTCCGATCTGCGTGACCATCTCGCCGGCTATCGCGGCGCCGGACGCCGGATCGGCTTCGTGCCCACCATGGGGTTTCTCCATGCCGGCCACATGGAGCTGATCTCCCGGGCAAAGGCGGAAAACGACATCGTCGTCGTGTCGATATTCGTCAATCCGTTGCAGTTCGGACCAAGCGAAGACCTGGCAAAATATCCGCGGGATTTCGAAAGAGATCGGAAGATGCTCGCGGATGCCGGTGTCGATATCCTTTTCGCGCCCACGGTGGAGGACATGTATCCCCGCCCCATGAAAACCGTCGTCGATGTGCCGGATATCGGGCGCCAGCTCGAAGGCGCCGTCCGCCCCGGCCATTTTGCCGGCGTCGCGACCGTGGTAACGAAGCTCTTCAACATCGTCCAGCCGCAATCCGCGTATTTCGGGGAGAAGGATTTCCAGCAGGTCGTGCTGATCAGGCGCATGGTCGAGGATCTCGCCCAACCTGTCCGCGTCGTCGCCGTGCCGACGGTGCGGGAGGCAGATGGCCTCGCCTGTTCGTCCCGGAACGTCTATCTCAATCCGGCCGAACGATTGGCTGCGAAAATCATACCGGCTGCACTCGATGAAGCGGAGCGCCATTATCGCGAGGGCCTCGACGATCCGGCAGTACTGGAGGCTGCCCTGGCGGCCTTCATCGCAACAGAGCCTCTGGCATTCGCGGAAGTGGTCGCGGTCCGCGATCCGGAGACGCTCGAGTCGATCCGCTCCCTCCATGCCGGACCCGTGCTTGTCGCGTTGTTCGTGCGGATCGGCTCGACCCGCCTGCTCGACAACCGGGTCATCGGACTGAAGAGCGACGAAGTATCGAGGACGGACCGATGAGCATGCAGAAAAAGGAAAGGCGCCTCACGCCTGCGCGGATCCAGGCAATGAAAGGCAAACAGCCGATCGTCTGCCTTACCGCATATACGACCCCCGTTGCCCGAATCCTTGACGAACATTGCGACCTGCTGCTCGTCGGGGATTCCCTCGGCATGGTGCTTTACGGCATGGAAACGACGGTCGGCGTCACGCTCGACATGATGATCGCCCACGGTCAGGCGGTGATGCGCGGCGTCTCCCGAAGCTGCGTCGTCGTCGACCTGCCATTCGGGACTTATCAGGAGTCGAAGGAACAGGCGTTTCGAAGCGCCGTGCAGGTTCTCCAGCAGACGGGATGCGACGGCGTGAAGCTGGAGGGAGGCGAGGAAATGGCCGAGACGATCGCGTTTCTGGCCCAGAGAGGCGTTCCCGTCTGTGCGCATGTCGGGCTGATGCCGCAACAGGTGCACACGACCGGCGGCTATCGCTCGGTCGGTCATTCGGACAGCGAAACGGCAAAGATCAGGCGGGATGCGCTGGCGGTGGGCGGAGCCGGCGCCTTCGCCGTCGTCGTCGAGGGCACCGTCGAACCCCTCGCCCGCGAGCTGACCGATGCTCTGTCGATGCCGACCATCGGCATCGGCGCCTCGCCGGCCTGCGATGGGCAAATTCTCGTCTCCGACGATATGCTCGGCCTTTTCAAGGACTTCACGCCGCGCTTCGTCAAACGCTATGCCGAAATGGGCAGCATCATTGCAGAAGCCGCAAAGACCTATGCCGATGAAGTCCGAGCGAGGGCGTTCCCGTCGAAGGAGCATACGTTCACACCCCGATCGTGAGATTTCAACCCGACATCCACTCCGCGCCGAGCCATGCCGCCCGGTTGGCGCCGGCCTTTGCCGCCGCCGATCTTGTGCACTTCGGAAACGAGGTTGGCATCCCACGAGGCGAGGCCCATCCTGTCAGCCTGCGGTGCGTGCTGCAGTCCAGTTCCCGCCGTCGGCGGACGTGCCGCTCATCGTGCCCTCAGTCACTTTCCCGGTGTAACGTGTGCCTCCGGCGGTGAACGTGATGTCCGTGCCATCCATCCTGGCATCGTTGATCCTATGCGTCCGACCGTTCTGGGTCAGTGTTCCGGATAGCATTTGATAAGTCTGCGTCAGCGTCAGCTGTCCTTCGCCGAAGCGCCACTCGCCGGCGACCTTGGCAGGAATGACCCATTTGAAGGCCCGGCAATAGCTTTCGCAATCGCCGCCAGCCTCGACGCGGTCATCCGGCTCCCAGTCACCCATATCGAAGCTGTTGGAAACCACACGGGTGCCGGGCTTCATGTCGAGCAGGATCGGACGCAGCCTGAGGTTCAGTTCAGGCAGCAGGAAAAGCGTGATGACCGAAGCATCCGAAAAGTCCGATTCGAAGATGTCGCCTTCCACGAAGGTGGCCCGGTCGGCGACGCCTTCGGCTTCGGCGTTGCGCTTCGAAAGGGCAACCATATCGGGATTATATTCAATGCCATGAGCGCGGGCACCGAGCTTGGCAACGCTGATGACCGTTCTCCCGTCGCCGGAGCCGAGGTCTATGACATGGTCCTCCTTGGTGATATTGGCCATTTCCAGCATCCGATCGACCAGTGCCTGGGGTGTCGGCACCCAGACAACGTCTTTGCCTTCCTGGCCGACCCTTGGCGTATAGCTCTCCGACGACGTGCTCGGAGCCGGCGTCGTCTGTGCCAGCGGGCTGCTGAGCGGGATTGCCGCAACGGCACATGCGAAGGCGAGATTACGAAGCATCGACATGACAGATCTCCTTTCACGGGGCTTGATTGAGGGACGGCGCGGAGCGCGGCCCGGGCTGGGCAACAGCGACAATCTCCGTCTTGTCCGGGCGCTGGAAGCGCAAGAGGGGGGCACCGGCGGCAAGTACCGCCAGCCCGATCAGAGAGGCGACGCCCGTATAGGCAAGACTGCCGTGCAGCATGTAGGCGCAGGTGAGGCAGAACAGGATGGGCGTCAGCGGGTAAAGCGGGACCTTGTAAGGCCGGACGTGATCTGGCTCGCGCCAGCGCAGGACGAAGACAGCAATGCCCATCAGCAGGAGGAAGCCCCAGAAAACCGGCGCCGTATAGTCGACCATCGCCTGAAAGCCGTCGCGCGTGCCTGCGCCGATTCCGACGAGAGCCAGGGCGACCGCTGCCTGCATGACAAGCCCGTTGGCGGGCGTCTTGCCTCGTTCGTTCCACTCGCCGACGCGCGGCAGGAGCGTCAGGTCGCGCGCCATCGCATAATAGACGCGTCCGCCGGTGAAGATCGTCGCATTCAAGGTCGAGATCGCCGCGACGACGACCGCCAGGCTGACGATCACCGCGCCCGAGGGACCGACGGCAATGCGCATCATATCCGCCGCGACCGCGTCCGAAGCGCGCAGCCCCTCGAGACCAAGGATTGCGAGCATGGCGGCGTTCGCCAGAACGTAGAGCGTCGCGATCGCCGCAGTCCCCAGCACCAGCACTTTGGCAATCCTGCGCGGGGCGTCCTTGATCTCGCCGGTCAGGTAGGCGACCTCATTCCAGCCCCCGTAGGTCAGCAGTACGAAGATCATTGCCATTCCAAGAGCGGCATTCGGGGACGCCTCGCTCGGCGCGGCCGGCGGCTGCACCGGCGAGCTCAAGAATCCGAACAGAATGATCGCGACGACGGCGGCGATTTCCACCAAGGTTATGGCGATCTGCAGCGTCTTGCTCTGCCAGGTCCCGATGACGTTGACGGTGGTAAAAACGATGATCGACAAGGCCGCGTAGATTGCGGAACCGTAGGGACCAAGCGGAAATAGCTGGGCAAGATAATCGCCGAGGACGAAAGCCACGCCGGCGATCGCTCCGGTCTGCATGACCGAACCGCGGGCCCACCCGAACAGAACCGCTACCGGCTTGCCGTAGGCACGCGACAGGAAATGGTATTCGCCACCGGCATGGGGATGAGCAGCCGCAAGCTCAGCATAACATAAAGCCCCGATCAGCGTGACGACCCCGCCCGCTACCCAGACGGCAAGGAAGGCGAGCTCGCTCTCCACATTGGCAGCCACGATCGAGGGAGTTCGGAATATTCCGATGCCGACGACCAGCCCCACCATGATCGTTACCGCGTCGAAGACTGAGAGGGACGCCTGTGGCTCCGCTGTCCGCGGCCCGGATTTATTTGACTTCGGCATTCATGATTTCCTTCGCTTGATCGGCCGAACGCTGTGGTCCCTTGGGAACCGACCGAAACGGGGCTGTTGGGAAGAAGGCAGCGAAATGCAAAATGGGATGCCGATATCTCCGTTCCGGCAAATACTGGCGGGATGCTAAAGGCTTCGGGGGGTGGCCTCAATTGGTTAAGCGTGATCAA
This sequence comes from Neorhizobium descurainiae, assembly GCF_051400715.1. Classification (NCBI taxonomy): domain Bacteria; kingdom Pseudomonadati; phylum Pseudomonadota; class Alphaproteobacteria; order Hyphomicrobiales; family Rhizobiaceae; genus Neorhizobium; species Neorhizobium descurainiae. The sequence continues at coordinate 284,829 of NZ_JBLFFK010000007.1, read as the reverse complement.
AATGCCGTAAAATCAGCGGCTTAATCACGTTTTTGTCTCGCCATTGTGATCCTCTAGGTGAAGATCTGCGAAAGCTTTGCCGTCAGAAAACAAAACACTTTTTTGTAGGGGGCATGGCTTCACGCGGCTTGTGAGCAAATGTGAAGGAAGCGTTCGTCACTTCTAGCTAATGCAGTTGTGATGCGGCCCGTTACCATCCGGCAGCCAGGTCCAAGCCTCACCAGAGCATCCTCCAGTACTGGCGCCGGTTTTGCTTTCCAGCCAGTTCGAGGAAAAGCGCTCGGTTACGGGCGTCCTGCCGCCGAACAAATGGACGGCGCCTCACGATCGCATGCCAGAGTGTCGATGCGGAAGAAGCGTGCGGCCACGAGGGCGGGGGAAGCGGGAGCTTTCCCTTCAAGCCCGTGCGGGACGTGCGAAACCCAGGCGGTCGCGCAGGGTGGTTCCTGCGTATTCGGTGCGATAGAGCCCGCGCTCCTGCAGGATCGGCACCACCATGTCGACGAAATCGGTGAGCCCGTCCGGAAAATGCGAGGGCATCACGTTGAAGCCGTCTGCAGCCCCTGTGGTGAACCAGGTTTCCAGCGTGCCGGCGACGTATTCCGGCGTCCCGCAGAGCACCCAGTGCCCACGCGCCGCCGCCATGAGATTGTAGACGTCGCGCAGGCGCATGTTCTCGCGCCTGGCCTTGTCCAGCATGACCTTTGCGAAGGCGTGATAGCTGTCGGAGGGCGCAAGATCTTCCGGGATCGGACCGTCGAGGTCGTAAACGCTCATGTCGATGCCGAAGCGGTCGGAGAGCAGCGACAGCGCATTCGTCTCGCTGACGAAACCCTGCAATTGCGCCAGTTTGTCGTGCGCCTCCCGCTCGGTCCGGCCGACGATCGGCATCACGCCGGGCAGGATAACCATAGAATCCTCCGACCGGCCGTATTTAGCAAGCCGGCCCTTGACCGATCGATAGAAAGCGCGCGCCTCGTCGAGGTCCTGCGTGACCGAGAAGACGATATCGGCGGATTTCGCGGCCAGTTCCTGACCCGGGCCTGAACCGCCCGCCTGGAGGATGACAGGTTGACCCTGCGGCGAACGCCCGATATTGAGCGGCCCCTTGACCTTGAAATGGGCGCCCTCGTGATCGAGGGGACGAACCTTGGCCGCATCGATGTAGAGACCTGTCTCGCGATCGGCGACAATCGCATCGTCTGCCCAGCAATCCCACAGGCCGCGCACGACCGCCAGGAACTCCTCGGCGATTTCATATCGCTTGGAGTGGTCCGGATGGACCGTGCCGAAGTTGGCGGCGGCAGTCGGGTTCGCCGTCGTGACCGCGTTCCAGGCAGCGCGCCCGCCACTCAGATGGTCGAGCGAGGCGAACAGGCGCGCCACAGTGAACGGATCGCTGTAGGTCGTCGATACCGTGGCGCCGAGCCCGATATGCTTCGTTGCGCCGGCAATGGCCGACAGGAGCGTCAGTGGTTCGAGGCGCGCCGTATACGAAGGGTGGGCAGCCGGATCGGCGTGAAGATTGTCGCCCATGAAGATCAGATCGAACAGGCCGCGCTCGGCCTCTACCGCGATCTGCTTGACCATTTCGATGTCCTGGAAACTGTCCACCGCCCCCGGCATTCTCCAGCCGGCAACATGGCTGCCGGTGCCCAGCAGGAAGAGGCCAAGATGAATCTTGCTTGTCATGGTATGCTATCTCCAGAAGACGTAACGCCGCTCGGCAAAACTGATGGCGCCGAAGAAGGCGAGGCTGATGGCCGAGGCGACGATGATGGCGGCCCAGACTTTCACGAAGTCGATCTGCAGCACGGCCTGGTAGATCACCCAGCCAAGCCCGCCATAGGCACCCAGCATCTCGGTCACGATGGCGACGATCACGCTGCGAACCGTGGAAACGCGCATTCCGGCGATGATGAGCGGCAGCGCGGTGGGCAGGCGCAAACGCCAGAGCACGGCGAGCCGTCCGGCACCGAAGGAGCGGATCAGGTCGACGGACTTGCGATCGACGCGATCGAGCCCGGCAATCGTGCTGAGGAAGATGGTGAAGCTGACGGCGATCGCCACCATCACGATCTTCGAGGCCATGCCAATGCCGAACCACAACAGCACCAGTGGAGAATAGGCGACAACCGGAACGGAATTGACGGCGGTTGCCAGCGGCAGCACGACGCTGCGCGCGCTCGGGATCATCGTTACCAGAATGGCAGCGGCCATGCCGACGAGACAGCCGATCACATAGCCTGCGAAGGACTCCGCCGCCGTAAACCGCGCCGCCTCCACGAGACTGGCGGCGTCTTTCGCCATGCCGGCCAGGATGCTGGTGACGGAGGGCAGGACGTAGGCGGGAAGATTGAGGCCGCGCGCGGAAATTTCCCATACGGCCGCGACCAGAAGGGCGCCGGCAATGCCGCGCCCGATCTGGCGCGCGCTGTCGGATTGGATGAGCGTGGTCATTGCTCGCCTCCCCAGAACACGATCTTGCGCTCGGCAAAGGAGACCAGGCTGTAGAGCCCCATGCCGAGGCAGGCGGAAACCACGATTGTCGCCCAGATGCCGACAACGTTCTCGTTGTACATCGCTTGCAACAGAAGCACGCCGAGGCCTGTCGTGTCGCCGAACCATTCGCCGACGATTGCGCCGACGAGGGCTAGCGACGAGGCGAGTTTCAGCGCCACGAAAAGCTGCGGCAGCGCCGCCGGCAGGTAGAGCCGGCGCAGGATCTGCCTGTCATGGGCGCCGAAGCTGCGCATCAATTGCACTTGGCGGGGATCGACGGAAGAGAAGCCGAGCAATGTGTTTACGGTGACTGGCAGGAAGCTGATGTAGAAGGAGATGACGGCCTTGGCGAATAGGGTATTGCCGAACCAGAGGACGACGACGGCGCCAAAGGCAATCACGGGAATGGTCTGCGAGACGACGAAAAGCGGGAAAAACAGCTCCCTGAGCGCGACCCAGCGATGGAAGATCACGGCCATCAGCACACCGAACAGGCTGCCCGCGACAAAGCCAACCGCCGTTTCGAGGAATGTGCGCCAGAGGCCCGCGAGATAAGCGCCGGGCGTCGCCAGAATACCCGATGCGATCGCGCTGGGGCGCGGCAGATAATAGGGACGGATTTCGAACGCTATCACGAGCACCTCGACGCCCAGCAGGCCGAGCGCCAGCCAGAGAACCGGCTTGAGGGCCGCATAGATCCTGCCCGTCGGTATGACGGGCAGGTTTGCGGCATACGCGCTGCCGCCGCTCATAGGCGCCTTTCCCCGGCGGGGATCTTGTCGATGAAGCTGGGATTGAAGGCCGCATCGAGGTCGACGGGCTTGGAGATGACGCCATACTGGGCGAGCAGGTCGTTGGCGGAGCCGACGGCATCCTTGTCGATGGTGAACAGGCCATCGGTGGACGCCTTGCCGGCCGTCATCAGCGTCTTGATCTCGGACAGCATGAATTCCTGCTGAGCACGATCGAGGGTCGGAGCGATTTTCATGATGATGTCGATCGCTTCCTTCTCGTGGGCGAACGCATCCTTCCAGCCTTTCACGCTGGCGCGCAGAAACTTCTCCACCAGTTCCGGTTTCTCGGCTGCTGTCTGTTCGGAGACGATCAGCGTGTCGCGGGGAAAAGAGACGCCGCTGTCTTCGGGCACGAACAGGTTGAGATTGTCCTTACCGGCGCGCTGGTTGATGACGTAGAGCTCGTTATAGCGGGTGGCGGTGACGACATCGACCTGCCTGTCGACGAACGGTGTGACGGACACCTGCTGCGGCTGGATGTCGGTTTCCTTCGGATCGATGCCGACCTTCGACAGCATGGCGGAAAGCACGTGGTTGGCGCCGGTGAACCAAGTGGTGACCTTCTTGCCCTTGAAGTCGGCGACGGCCTGCACCGGACCATCCTTGTGCGAGACGAAGACGAAGGGTGTGACCTGATGCGCGACACCGATGCAGACGATCGGCATGCCCTTGTCGCGTGCGGCGAAAACGCTGTCGGTCCCGCCGGAGAGACCGAAAGTGTCGGCGCCGGTGGCCACGAGATTTTCCGTAAGGAGGTTCGGCCCGCCCGGATTGATGGTGAGGTTGATGCCCTCCTCCTTGTAGTAGCCCTTTTCGAGCGCGACGTAAAAGCCTGCGAACTGGGCCTGGGTCAGCCACTTGAGGCGCAGGCTGGCATCGACCACGTCCTGAGCGGTTGCAGGAGCTGCGGTCATGGTGAGCCCCTGAAGACCGAGGACGGCCGCTGCAAAGGCAGCGAGTATGTTGCGTCTGTTAAGCATGGAACCTCTCTGTTGGTCTTGATTGTTGTCGACCTCCACCCAACTCATTGCCGGTAGTCGGATCCTTCCCGGTCGAGCTGACGCAGGAAGGCCGGCCACTCCCGTTCACCGGCGATGAGAATGTCGCCCTTGCTCTCCCAGAACTGCCGCGCCGCCTTTTCGCAGACGTCGTCCGGCGGGATCACAAGCTTTGCGCCCGATGCCACTGCCGCCTGGAGATCCAGCTGGATGCGCGCCGCACGTTCGAAGTAGTAGAGCAGCATGAACGCCTCGCCCGGGGTGCGGCCTACGGTCAGTATGCCGTGGTTGCGCATCAGCATGACCCGGTTGCCGCCGAGGTGGCGGATGAGCCGCTCCTGCTCGGCGAGGTCGATCGCCACGCCTTCGTAGGCGTGGAAAGCCTGGCGTCTGTAGAAACGCATGGCGAACTGGCTGAGCGGCAGCAGGCCTTCCTCCTGGCAGGAGACGGCGACGCTGGCATCGGAATGGGTGTGAAGCACGCAGACCGCGTCATGGCTCGACTTGTGGATCGCACCATGGATGACGAACGCCGCCTTGTTCACCGTATAGGGGGTGTCGTCGAGCTTGTTGCCCTGGGTATCGATGCGCACCAGGCTGGTCGCGGTGATTTCCTCAAACAGAAAACCGTAAGGGTTCAGCAAGAACTGGTCTTCATGGCCGGGCACCCGCATGGAAATATGGTTGTAGATCAGGTCGTCCATGCCGAGGCGCGCAACCATGCGATAACAGGCGGCAAGATCCACGCGCGCCTTCCATTCCGCTTCGGGGATATGGGTGGGACGGCCCGAATAATGGTCAGTCATAGTCAATTCCTCGTGTATCAGTGTCCGGCGATCTGGAAGGATTTCATGCTTTCCTCCTCGATCGCCTCGAGAAGAGTTTTCTTGAGCGCAATGAATTCGGTGGAGGTCACGATGTCGGCCCTGCGCGGGCGCGGCAGGTCTACGGTCTGCTCAAGCTTCACGCGGCCGGGGCGCGCGGTCATCACCAGAACCCGGTCGCCGAGGAAGATCGCCTCGTCGACATCGTGCGTTATGAACAGGACCGTACGCTTGTGCTTCTGCCAGACGTCGAGCAGCCAGCGCTGCATCATCGTTCGCGTCAGCGCATCCAAGGCCCCGAACGGCTCGTCCAGCAGCATCAGGTCGCGTTTGAACAGGAAGGTGCGCATGAGCGCCACGCGCTGGCGCATGCCGCCCGATAGCTGGTTCGGATATTGAGCCTCGAAACCGGTCAAACCAAACTCGGGCAACATTTCCATCGCCTGCCTGCGCGCCTGGGCCCGCGGCATGCCCTCGATCTCGAGCGCGAGAATGGCGTTGTCGATCACGTTGCGCCAAGGCAGAAGAAGATCGCGCTGCGGCATGAACGAGACCTTGCCGAGCAGGTCGGACGCTGCCGAGCCTACCCCCTTGAGCCTGAGGATATTGCCGGGATCCGGCTCCTCCAGCCCGGCCAGGATGTTGAAGAGCGTGCTCTTGCCACAGCCGGACGGCCCAACGACCGTCACCAGTTCGCCGGGACGGATGGACACTTCGAGATCCTGCAGGGCTTTTACCGCGCCGAAGGTCTTGGAAACGTTGCGCAGTTCGATGAGCGGCTTGCCGGCATCGACAGGCTCGGTTGCCTCCAGCTTTGCCGGAATCTGCCCCACGGCCCTCCCCTTCGACGACTTCAGCAGGTCGATCAACCCCATCGCGCCGGCAGCGGGGCCGCGAAAATATTCCTCCGTCATCGCCCTTCCTGTCATGCTCGCCACTCCTGTACGTATGCAGTTCTTCGCTACAAGAATACAAGCAAGCTCCATGCCAAGTTCCAATCGGTCGCAGGATCGATGTAGAATTGTCGATTGTTGCGCGTGCAGGTCTAGTTTGAGCGAAAATCCCTCACCGCGCACATCATTATGTGCGAAAGCTATTCGTATATTCAATTTATGTATACAGAAAATTGATTTTCGAGTTCATAAACTCACATTTATTGTGCAGTGGGTGTCTGATTTTTGACCAGCACGGAGAAATGCCCAACGGGTCGGCATGAGGTGCCTAGCAAGGTTCGCAAGGTGGCTTTCATTACGCGGAAATCCAGCGGCCCTCGACGATAAAGGCCGGACACGAAACCCGTACCGGCCCTGTTGCATGAATCTCTCCCGCCGTTTGCCGGCTATGACAGCGCCTGCTTCATCATTCGGAAAAAGCCGTCGTTCGACGCCTGCTCGATGACACGCGCATTGACCTTGTATTCCGGCCAGCGATTGCCGAGCACCGGCGGGTGGATTGCCGAAAAACCTCGGGTGATCTCACCCGCCGTCTCGATCCGCACGACGGCCGCGCGCGCCGACTCGATGAGGGCGGGATCGAGCGCCATCGCACAGGTCAGCGAATCCGGATGCGTGCTCATCGGTCGCCCGTAGCGTGCCTCCGCCGTCTGGCGCGGCACTGCCGAGACCTTGCGATAGAATTCCGAAAGCGGCGTGTTCATAGCGAAGAGCTCTTCGAGTTGATCCGCCTCGAACACGCTCGACCGTAGGGTCAGCGTCCAGGTAGACAGCGTGATATCGAAGCCTGCCTCGAACACGATCTTCGCCGCTTCCGGATCGACGAAAAAGTTGTATTCGGCGCAAGGCGTGATATTGCCGACGGAGTTGTCGGTGCCGCCCATGATCCACAAATGCCGCACCGCCTTGGCGATCCGCGGCTCCTTCATCACGGCGAGTGCGATGTTGGTGAGGGGCGCCTGGGCCAGGATGTCGATCTCGCCGGGCTCTGCCATCACCTTCTCGATGATCGCGTCGACGGCATGCCTGGTTTCCGGCCGCTGGCGGGCGATCGGCAGGTTGGCGCCGCTCATTCCGTCATTGCCGTGCATGGTCGAGGCCTCCCACGGCTTCACCATGGGCCGACGCGCGCCGCAATAGACCGGCACCTTGCCGGAAAAGCCGGCGGCCTCGATCGTCGCCAGCGCATTCTCGACCTGCTGGTCGAAAGGCACGTTGCCGACGCAGATCGTGACCGCCTCCAGCGTCGAGCCCGGCGTCTTCATAGCCAGCAGCAGGGCGTAGGTATCGTCCCCTGCCGTATCGGTGTCGATGATCAGCCGCATCAGTAAAACTCGAAGCCCATGGTGCGTGCGTGATAGTAGAAACCGCCGTCCTGAACGATCAGGAACTCGGCGCGGCCGTTGCCGTCGTTGTGGTGGCTATGCTTGGCCGCCGGTGGCGTGACCAGTGTCGCCCAGGGCGACCAATCGCATTTCTGCTCGGCGACCATGGAATAGGCCGGATCGCCGGCAACGACCAGCGTGATTGCCGCCGAATTGTGCTTGTGCGGCGGCTGTTCGCTCTTGGGCTTCAGCGTGTTGAGCGACAGCGTCATGGTCGGCGTGATGTTGCGGGCAGCTTCCGTCTTTACTGCCGAGAAGATCAGCGCGTGGCCGGACGTGTTGGCATTGGCGTTGGAGCCGTAGACGACGTCGAGCTGGTGGGCGATCTCGCCTGCGGGGTAGTGTACGAATTCGACTGCGGCGTCCTTGCCCGTGACCGGAACGGAAGTGTCGAACTTCAGCTGCGGATCGTTGCCGACCGCCCAGAAGACGCTATCCTCGTCAGCCGTGATCGCGGAAGTCACGCCACCCGGCAGCAGGAAGACGTCGCCCGTGCCGAGCACTGCCGTTTCGTCCCCGACGACGATGCCGGCCTTGCCCTTGATGACATACCAGATCGAGGCCGTATTGATGAGCGTGGTGTCGAGCGTCTCGTCCGCCTTCACCACGGCATATCGCGCCAGCATCAGCGGCGTCGTCGCCGGAAAGGCGCACTGCATCTTGCCGGACTGGTCGCAGTTGATGAAACCGGTCTTCTGCATCGCCATGGCCTTGGCCGGCTCGTCCGTGAAGATATGGCCCGGCACCGGAGGAAGCTTGATGTTGAAGGCGTTGCCCGAGTTGAAGTAGCGGCTGCGCGCTTCGGCTTCGTTTACGGGATTGCGTGGCAGTTGGACCGGCATTTCGGCCATGTCATTGGCTGTGCTCATCATGCATCTCCTTGATTGAACGAAACACCCGCTTCCTGGAGAAGCAGGTCGAGAAGGACGGTGGCGCCGGCGGCAACGTGTGCCGCCTCCGCCCATTCGTCCGGATGGTGGCTGACGCCGCCCCGGCAGGGAATGAAGATCATGGCGCTGCGCGTCAGGGGCGCCATCTGCCGTGCATCGTGGCCGGCAGCGGACAGAAGATCGAGGTGAGCGAAGCCATGCCGCTCGGCCGATGCCCGGATCTGGCCTTTGAGGCCCTCGTCGAAACCGTTCGACGGTGCATCGACCAGGCGGCGGATGGAGACCGCGCAGGAGCCGGCTTCCGTGGACGCGATCTCCTCGATGCGCATGCCGAAAGCGTTCAGCAGGTCATTGTCGGGATGGCGAAGATCAATGCGGAAGGCGACCTTCGCCGGCACGACCGAAGGAGCGTTCGGCTGAACCTCGACCCGGCCGATCGTGAACTTCACGAGGTCGTCGCCGGCCATCGCCGCATGCATTTTCGAGGCCATCGCCGCAAATGCCTTCACGGCATCCTGCCGGCGGTCCATCGGTTCAGTGCCGGCATGCGCCTCGCGTCCCAAGATCGTGATCTCGTAGGTCTTTTTGCCCTGGATGCCGGTGACCACGCCAATGACGGCACCCGTCGTTTCGAGCAGATCGGCCTGTTCGATATGCGGTTCGACATAGGCATGCATGGGAAAACCGAGCGGCCTGCGTTTCACTTCGGGAAAGGCGTCATGCACAGTCTTCAGTGCCTCGCCGACGCTGATGCCGCCGGCATCGCGCACGGCCATCACTTCGTCTACAGTACGGAGGCCGGCAAAGAGTTCCGAACCCATCATGCCGGGCGCGAAACGGCTTCCCTCCTCGTTCATCCAGGCCGCGACCACGATCGGGCGTTCAGGCGTCAGCCCCGCCTCGGCGATCGCCGTCACCGCCTCCAGCGCCGCAAGCGTTCCCCAGGCCCCGTCAAAAAGACCGCCCGTCGGCTGACTGTCGATGTGACTGCCGGCGACGACGGGCGCAAGGCGGGGAGAACGACCTTCAAGTGTTAGAAAGAGATTACCGGCGGCATCGGTCGAAGGGGCGAGTCCTCCCTCGCGCCCCCAGGCGATGATACGGCGCCAAGCCAGGATTTCCTCCGCCGACAGCGCCTGCCGGTTGACACCGCCGTCCGGCAGCGCACCATCCTCGCCAAGCGCCATCAGGCGCGCCCAGAGCCGGTCGGCGGAAATCGCGGGCCTTGCCATGCTCCTTACTCCGTCCGCATGACCTGACCGGGATCGGCACGCGGATCGCGAACCTTCCATGCCCCCTGCTCCACTTGCGCAATGAAATCCGAGATGAGGGCGTTGAATAGCGCCGGTTCCTCCAGGTTCAACGTGTGTCCGGTTTTGGGCAGGATGGCGAGGCCGGAGGCAGGGATCATCTTCTTGAGATAAATCGACGGCTGCAGGCAATGATCGTCCTCGTCGCCGGTCATCACCAGCGTCGGCACCATCATCCGCTTCAGCTCATCTTCGAGGTCCCAGAAGGACGGCCGGCGGCACTGCACTCCGCGCATGGTGTTTGCGGCACCGATCGCCGAATGCCGCGACAGGCGCTCCGCGAAGGCCGCCCAGCCGCGCGGATCCTTGTTCTGAAACTGCACCCGGCTCGCTCCGAGCGAATAAATCCTGGAAAAGGCAACCGGGTCCTTCTCGAAATTCTCCGCCACCTTGAGCGAGGTGTTGCGGAAATAATCGGCAGTCGCCCGTTCCGTTCCATAGCCGGCACCGGCAACCGTCAGCGACAACGCGCGCTCGGGGAAGCGCAAGCCAAAATGCAGCGTCGCAAAGCCCCCCATGGAAAGGCCGACGACATGCGCCTTCTCGATGCCGAGGGCATCCAGCACCGCCACCGCATCCTCGGTCGCGATTGCCTGAGAATATTTCTCGACGTCTGTCGGAATGTCGGAGGGCGCATAGCCTCGTGCCGCATAGGTGATGCAACGATGGCGACGGGCAAAGAAGCCCATCTGCGGCTCCCAGGCGTCGTAGTTCCCACCGAATTCGTGGATGAACAGGATCGGCGTGCCGCCCTCCCCTGCCGTCTCGTAGTAGAGCTTTGTCCCATCGTTGGCGGTCGCGAACATGTGAGAGCCTCTTTGCGTGGTCTGGTCGATGCATTGTCCGGCCCTAGAAGAGGGCCGGTACGTCGTTGAGTGTGCGCGCTGTCTCGATGTAGCGCGGCAGGCCTTCGCAGAAGCGCTCGGCCCAGGCGCTTGGCACCGACGTCGAAACCTTGATGAACCGGTCGCCGAAGGCGGCGGTGTGATAGCGGCCCTGGCGGATCATCACGCCCTCGCGGCGCGCAGCCTCGACGATCGCTTCCGGCGAGACGCCGGTGCCAGCCGTCTCCAGCACGAGGAAGTTGCCGTGCGATACGGGAACCGGGACCGAGAGACCGGCGGCTTCCGCCGCCGCCACGATCATCGCCTTGTTGGCGCGGTCGAGGCGGCGGACTTCCTGCATCCATTCCGGCTTGACCGAAAGACCGGCCATGGCCGCTCGCTGCGCGACGACCGAGGCGCCCAGGACCGAGGTCGAAGCGGCGGAGAACTCGTCGACCAGCTTCGGCTCGGCAACAAGGGCACCGATGCGCATGCCGGCGAGCCCCAGCCATTTGGAGAAGCTGAGCGACACTACCGTACCTTCAGGCGCCACCTGCAGGACGGGCGTGTGGCCATCGGCAAAGTCGCGATAGGTGCAGTCGTGGATCATCAGCGCGCCGACCGATCGGGCGATCTCGGCGAAGGCGGCGATCTCCTCACGTTCGTAACGGATGCCGAGCGGATTGTTCGGGTCAACAATGTAGATGATCGCGCAGCGCTCATCGACCGCGGCACGCAGCGCCTCCGGCGTCAGCTTGAAGCTCGTCGCCGGATCGTAGATCGGGATCTGGACGACTTCGGCACCGGCCTGTTCGGCAAACAGGCAGGGCCATTTCCAGGTCGGATCGGTGGTTACCAGCGTCGTGCCGGGCTTGGCGCGCGCCTTGCAGATCATGGCAAGCGCATTGACGCCGCCCTCGGTCACCAGGGCTTCGGCCGAGCCGGCTCCGAGATCGGCAACGATGGCGCTGCGCAGCGCCTCGAAGCCCATCGGCGGAGCATAGGCATTGAACTCGCCTGCCTCGACCGAGCGGATCATGGCATCCGTGACCGCCGGATGGGCGGGCACGTGATTGGTGTTCTGCCCCATCCACGCCAGGTCCGGCGTGGAGAACAGGTCGTCGAAATAGCGGTTGCGGGTGCGCGCGTCGGCCATGGCGGATCAGATCACCGAACCGCGCGCGGCGATCCCGCCGTCGATGGTAACGATCGTGCCGCTGATATAGCCGGCCTTGGGTGAAGCGAGAAAGGCGCAGAGATCTGCGACCTCTTCGGCCGTCGCCGGGCGCTTGCCCGGATATTTGTCGTAGAGTTCTTCCCAGCGGGCCTCATCGCCCAGCATGTCGATGGCCTTGCGCTTCATGATCTTCAGCATACGCGCGGTATCGACCGGCCCCGGGTTGACGCCGATGACGCGTATGCCCTCGTCCATGCTGCGGCCGCCGAGCGCCTTGGTGAAGCTCATCAGTGCGGCATTGCCCGTGGAGCCTGCAAAATAGGCGGCGTCCCAGTTCTCGCCGGAATTGCCGATAACGTTGATGATGACGCCGCCCTTGCCCTTGCGGCGCTTCCAGAACTGGCGGGAAAGGGTGATGTAGCCGAAGACCTTGAGATCGAAGCCGCGGCGGATCGCCTCGTCGGTCACGTCCTCGATCGAACCGGCGGGAATGTCGCCTGCATTGTTCATGAGGATATCGTAGTCGCCGCATGCCTTATCGAGGGCGATCATGGCTTCGGTCGTGCCGAGATCCGCCTCGTGTACGGTCACGTTGACCGGATACTGCGACAGCTCCTTCTTCAACTCTTCCATCGCGGCGCCATTACGGGCAGCGATGTGAAGATGACATCCTTCCGCCGCCAGCACCTTGGCAATCGCATGGCCGATGCCCTGCGAGGCTCCGGTGATCAGCGCCGTTTTTCCGGCAAGATTGAGTTCCAATTGCATCTCCTAGATGAATACATATTTCTCCTTTCTGCATACTATGATTTAGAACGCTGTCCATGATTTTTTCGATTTTGCCACAGAAATTTATTCCAGACTGGAGGTAAAATTCCCCATCGTACGCAAACTGATTATCTTTTTTGCAAAAACTGGAGGCAGTGTGCCTTAAATTTCAACAAAATCGCAAAATTTAACTGAAATCAATTTTTGTATACGTCATGCTATTGCACGAATACGAAAATGCCATCAATGTTCGCCCAACCCAAAAGGGCCGCACGACAAAAGGATGGCCGGAAGACTCACCATGACAGACGTGTCCCTCAAGAGAGTGGGAAAAGCCTACGAAAACGCCTCGGCCAACACGATCGAGGATCTCAACCTGGATATCCGCAGCGGCGAGTTCGTCGTTCTCGTCGGGCCGTCCGGCTGCGGCAAATCGACCACGCTCAGGATGATCGCGGGTCTCGAGGAGCTTTCGGAAGGACAGATCTGGATCGCCGATCGCCGGGTCGACGAACTGGAGCCGCGCGAGCGCGACATCGCCATGGTCTTCCAGAACTATGCCCTCTATCCCCACATGACGGTGGCGCAGAACATGAGCTTCGGGCTGAGACTCGCCGGCATGGACAAGGCGGAAATCCGTCGGCGTGTCGAGGAGGCAGCTCAGGTGCTGGACATCGCCTCCCTTCTGGAGCGGCGCCCGAAGCAGCTCTCCGGCGGGCAACGCCAGCGCGTGGCCATGGGCCGCGCCATGGTCCGCGATCCCGCCGTCTTTCTGTTCGACGAGCCGCTGTCTAATCTCGATGCCAAGCTGCGTGGCCAGATGCGGGCTGAAATCCGCCGGCTTCACAGGCGGCTGAAGGCGACAACTATCTATGTCACCCACGACCAGGTGGAAGCGATGACGCTCGCCGACCGGGTCGTCGTGCTGAACAAGGGCCGCATCGAGCAGCAGGGTACCCCGCAGGAACTTTATGAACGCCCGGCCACCCGCTTCGTCGCAGGTTTCATCGGCAGCCCGACGATGAATTTCCTGCCCGCGAAAGTCGTGACCGAGAGCACCCGGCCGGCACTCAGGATCGGCGAGGCAACCATTCCGGTTCCGGCACACAAGGCAGAGACGGTGCTGCAGCGGGTCGGACAGGACATCGAAATCGGGTTGCGGCCCGAGCACTTCCTGGCCGACGGGCCCGCCGACCTTAGCGCGACCATAGACATGGCCGAACTGCTGGGCCCCACGACGCTGGTCCACTTCACGCTGGCCGGCGTGACCTGTTCCGCCATGCTGCCGCCGGATCTCGCAGCCCCTGAAGGCGAGGTTCAGTCGCTGCGCATTGCATTTGATCGAATGTCGATTTTCGACCCGAAGACCGGCCACGCACTTTGACGCGGCCGCCCGATGCCCCATGCCGATAACAATCATCAAGAACAAGGAGAACAGCTGATGAATACCCGCAATCTCTTCTTCGCGAGCCTCCTGGGCGCGACTGCCCTCTGGGGCACCGGCGCCTACGCGCAGGACACCACCTGCACCGGCGAAACGGTGACGCTGCGCATCCTGCGCACGCCCGGCAACTACCCCTATCCAGCACCGATGGAAGCCTGGCAGAAACAAAATCCCTGCGTCAAGTTCGAGATCAACGAAGTTCCCTTCGCCCAGCTCGCCGACACCATTTCCGTCCAGGCGGCCAGCTCCAATCCGCCCGACATCATCGTCTATGACGGTCCGAACACGCAGTCCTATGCCGCGACCGGCATTCTGCTGCCGATCACCAAATACCTTCCGAAAGGCTGGGACGAAGACATCCTGCCCGCCACCAAGGCGGAGCATAGCTACGAAGGCGAGGTTTATTCGCCGGGTATAGAGCAGACCACTGTCGCCATGTACTACAACAAGACGCTGGTGGACGCCGCCGGCATCAAGCCGCCACAGACGCTCGACGAGGCATGGACCTGGCCGCAGGCGCTCGAAGCCTTCAAGGCTTGCCAGCAGGGTCCTGCCGGTTCGCCGACAGTCTGGGGTCTCGGCCCGACCCGCTTCGGCAACGGCCAGCCCGGTCTCGTCTACCAGGACCTGATCTACCAGCGCTCGGCGGGCGATCCAAAAGCCGATCCATCAAGTTCCGCTTACAAGACTTTCTGGGCGCTCTCGCCTGACGGCAAATCGGTCGAAGGCTATCTGAACACGCCGGAGGCTGTGGAGGCCCTGACCTTCTACCGTTCACTGTTCAATTCCGAAGGGGTAGCGCCCAAGGTCGGCATCCCGAATGCCTTCTTCGATGGCAAGGCCTGCTTCTACATCGACACGCCTGCCGCCGGAAACGCGCTCCTGAAGGATCCGAAGATCGAGTGGGGCATCACGCCGATCCCGTACTTCAAGACGCCCATCGTCCACACCGGCTCGACGACGATCGGTGCGACCGCGCGCTCCAGGCATCCGGAGATCGCCGCGAAGTTTGTCGTCGACATGTCCTGGGGCGAGTACGCTTACATGAATGTCAGCCAGCGCGGCAACCTGCCGACGCTGAAAAGCCTTTTCCCGCGCTTTGCTGTCTACAACAGCTATCCCATGAAGGTCTTCGTCGACCAGTTGCAGGAATGGGGCCAGCCGCGCCCGCCGGGCCCGAAGTTCGCCCAATACGACAAGCTCGTCACCGATGCTTTGCGCGCCGTCGCCTTTGGTGGTGACCCGGCCGAGCTGATGGCTGACGCGGAGAAGAAAGTTCAGCGGGTCCTCGACCGCTAACAGCGATGGACGCAAGAATGTCGGTCACGAATACCCTCTCCCAGGCTTCGGCCAAGACGAAATCGAAGACGCGGAAGCCCGCCACCCGCCGGCAGAAGCGAGACTGGATGTTCGCGGCCGGCTTCCTTGCACCGTTCATGATCCTGCTGCTGGTCTTCCAGTACGTGCCTCTGCTGCTGATGGCCCGCAACAGCGTCTATGACTACAGCCTGCTCAACCCGGCGGCGGCCAAATTCGTCGGGTTGCGCAACTTCACGGACATGATCGAATACGAGGATGCCGCCGTCAGCTTCGGCGTCACCTTCCTCTTTGCGCTCGGGGTGGTGCTGTTCGTCATCCCGGTCGCCTTCTCGCTGGCTCTGTTCCTCAACTCGAAACTGCCGGCCCGCGGGCTCGTCCGTACGATGATCATGCTTCCGGTCGTGACCTCCTCGGTGGTCGTCGCGACGATGTGGTCCTTCCTGCTCGATCCCTCGAACGGTCTCATCAACGGCGTCCTGAACGTCGCCGGCATCGGCAATCAGCCGTTTCTCACCTCCACCAGCCAGGCCCTTCCCGCGCTTATTGCGATGACGCTATGGCAACAGGTCGGTTTTGGCGCCATCCTCTTCCTTGCAGGCCTCCAGGGCCTGCCGGCGGAGTTGACAGAAGCTGCCCGCATCGACGGCGCCACCCGCCGCCAGGTCCTTTGGAATATCACCGTCCCGCTTCTGTCGCGCACGACGCTCTTCGTCGTCGTGATCATGACCGTGTTCTCGCTGCAGGCCTTCGCGCCGGCTTTCCTGATGACGCAAGGCGGACCGCAGGAAAGCACCAACCTGATCGTCTACCATATCTACAATACCGCCTTCATCATGCAGCAGGCCGGTTATGCCTCCGCCCTTTCCGTCGTCCTGCTGCTCGTCGTGCTGGGCATTTCCATGGCCCAGATGGCGCTGTTGCGCTCTCGCTGGAACTATTGACATGAAGAAGCATCACATGCGGCGCGCATTCTTCGTCACCCTCGTCATTGCCCTGATCCTGTGCTGCTTCCTCGCGCCCTATGCCTGGATCGTGGCCTCGTCCTTCAAGAACCAGCTCACCCTGTTCAACGACGTGACGCCGCTGTCGTGGAAAGCCTTCTTGCCTGTCGGAGGCACGATCGAGAACTACCAATCGTTGTTTGAGCGAACCAATGTCCTGACGGCACTCGCCAACACAGCCATAGTCGCAGGCGGACAGGTGGCGCTCACCCTCCTCCTCTGTTCCATGGCCGCCTATTCGCTGACGCGCGTCAGCTTTCCCGGCGCAAAAATCGTCTTCGTCCTGATTCTGGTCACGTTCCTGCTGCCGATCGAAGCATTGATGGTGCCGCTCTATCAGGTCGTTTCCGGTCTCGGCCTTTCCAACACCCTCCTGGGTGTCATGATTCCCTGGGTTGCCAGCCCCTTCGGTCTTTTCCTGTTGAAGCAGGCCTTCGAGGAACTGCCGGTGGAGCTGGAGGATGCC
Source organism: Neorhizobium descurainiae (assembly GCF_051400715.1). Classification (NCBI taxonomy): domain Bacteria; kingdom Pseudomonadati; phylum Pseudomonadota; class Alphaproteobacteria; order Hyphomicrobiales; family Rhizobiaceae; genus Neorhizobium; species Neorhizobium descurainiae. Next base: position 268,173 of record NZ_JBLFFK010000007.1, on the reverse strand, counting down.
GCGCGCATCGATGGCGCCGGGCATGTGCGTATCTTCTTCTCGATCGTGCTGCCGAACGTGAAGGTGCCGATGCTGACCCTCGGCCTCATCACCTTCCTCTTCTCCTGGAACAGCTTCCTCTGGCCGCTGGTGATCGTGCAGGATCCGGCCAATCAGGTGATCCAGGTGGCGATCGCCCAGCAGGGTTCGCCGACGCAGCTTCCGAATTGGGGCGAGACCTTCGCCGGCGCGACCGTCGCGACACTGCCGCTCATCCTGCTTTTCCTGCTGCTGCAGAAGTATTTCACGCAGGGCATGACGACCAGCGGCATCAAGGGATAGCGATGACGAAGACCGTTGAAAACCTCGCTCCGCTCGCCACGCTTGACGCGCCGATGGGCGGACAGATCGGCTACCGCACCTTCGGCACCATCGGAGATTGGCTGGTGCTCATCCACGGCTGGTGCGGCAATGCCGACCAGTGGAACCCGATCATTCCCGATCTCGCGCGCCGCTTCCGCATTCTCGCAGTCTCCCATCCGGGCTTCGGCGGAATGCCCGCCCCGCCCCGCCCCGGCCAGACGATCGGCGCAATGGGCGCGGCGGTCGCCCGTCTGTTGGATCACCTGGAGATCGGCAGCGCCACGCTTGTCGGCCACTCCATGGGCGGGCCGATCATGACAGAAGTGGCGATCCTGGCGCCTGGCCGGGTGAAGGCACTGCTCGGCCTGGACACCCTAACCGACCGGGATTACTACGGCCGCCTGCCGGACGACGAGATCCGGCGGCGTCATCAGGAATTTGCGGCCGACTATGGCGGCAGGATGCGCGCCATGATCGACAACATCGTCCATCCATCCACCGGTAACATCATCCGGCAAATGATCTTCGACGACATGATTGCCTCGGCTCCGGCCGATTTCGCGCTGGACATCAAGGACGATCTTTTCGCCTGGAACGCCGAGGACCGCTGGCCGCTGGTCCGCTGCCCGGCCTTGATGCTCAACTCCGCCTGGGTCGCCCGCCTTGCACATCCAGATCCCATGCGCTGCTTCGAAGGCATTGAGGTCGTCCCCTACGATTCAGGTCATTTTCCGATGGTCGAGGCTCCCGCGATGATTGTGGAAAAGCTCAAAACTTGCATAACGCGGCTGGTATACCAATAATCCGCGCATTGAATGCACCGGTGAAAGAAAAGTATAAATGGCGCCAGCAAAGTCTCGATTGGCCGTTTCGCGAAACGCGAGAGGAGTAATGGATTTGGATCAGGATGAAAGGCGTCCGCCGGAAGCAGCAAACGGGCGGGCGCCGACGCGTTCCGGCGAACTGCGCGAACAGCTGGAGCAGATGATTTTGGACGGCCGACTCGCTCCGGGCGAGAGGCTTGACGAGATGGAGCTCGCCCGGCGCTTTGGCTTGTCTCGCACGCCCGTCCGCGAGGCCATCAAGGCGCTTCTGGCCATCGGCCTCGTCGAAACGCGCGGCCGCCAGGGCACCCACGTCGCCGTGCTCTCCATTCCGGCCCTCATCGAGATGTTCGACGTCATGGCGGCGCTCGAAGGGCTCTGTGCCCGTTTGGCGGCGCGCCGCGCCACGCCGGCCGAGCGCGCCGCGATGCGCCAGGTCCACGAGGAACTGGTGCAGGCCCATGAAGGGGGCGATCCTGTCACGTTCTACAAGATCAACCAGAAGTTCCACGACCTGCTGTACGAGGCGGCCCACACGCACTTCATCGCCGACCAGGCGCTGCAGCTTCGCCGGCGCATTGGCGCTTACCGCATGCGGGCGACCTACCAGCCCGGGCGCATGTTAAGTACCCTGAGCGAGCATGTCCGCATCATGGACGCAATCGACGCCGGTGACCCGGAGGCCGCGCGCAAGGCCGCCAGCGATCACGTTCAACTTCTGGGCGACCAGCTGACCGACTTCATCTCCTCGCTTCCCGCCAATCTGAGCCGCGCCCAATAGGCGGCGCGAACTCGCCGGCAACCGCCAAAGAAGGCCGCAGCCGACCATCCGCTCTATCGCATGGCGAACGTGTGGCAGCCCGCGCATCTCCTGGAGCGGAGGCAACGGAAACGAAGCATTCAAGCATAGGTTTCTGGCCAGTCTCGACGGCCAGCCCTTTGTTACATGGTCGGTCCCGTCAACGGCTACTGATCGCCCTCGCCTGCCCGTCCTAGAGTGCGGGACGCCTTAGATGGAACGAGATCTTCTTCTGGTAGGCGCCGCCTGCCCTGCACAAAAGCGCCTCCGCGAACGGACGGCCGACGAACTGGAAGCCGATCGGGATGCCTTGGGTACTCTGTCCGCATGGTAGCGTGATCGTCGGATAGCCGCATACGTCGAACGGCGCCGTAAAGGGACCGATCGCGAGAATGGCGGCCGGATCCTCGCCCAGCGATGCCATGAAGTTCAGCGAAGGGCCGGCGACGGGCAGCCCCGGCACCAGCAAGAGATCGATTTCGGCGAACATTCGCGCGATCCGGCCGTTGAAGTCGCGGCGGTCCTGCAGCGCAACCGCCATGTCGCGGGCCGTATGAGCGCGCCCGCGCTCCAGCATGGCCGAAAGACGCTCGCCGTACTCCGCCTTGCGGGCTGGATAGGTAGCCTCGTGCGCCAGCGCACACTCGACGGCGCATTGCACGGCCCAGCCGCGAAGGGCCGCGTCAGGATCCGGAAAACTCACATCGACGAAACGGACACCCAGTCCGCTCATGATCTCGACAACCGCCTCGATGGAAGCCTGCACTTCGTCCGTCGCACGCGAGGCGATAAAGGAGCGATCGATGCCGATCGTCAGGCCGTCCGCATCGGCCGTCAGGGCCGCCGCCAGATAATCGTCCACCGGAACGCTGGCCGCAGTGGGGTCGGCCGGGTCGGGACCGGCAATGGCTGCGAGAAGGGCCGCCGCATCGGCGACGCTGCGCGCCATCGGTCCCACATGATCGAGGGATTCGGCGAGCGGAAACACGCCTCGGCGGCTGACCCGACCCCAGGTGGGCTTGATTCCGACGACACCGCAGCAGGACGACGGCAGCCGGATCGAACCGCCGGTGTCCGTCCCGAGCGTGGCATAGGCAAGCCCTGCCGTGACCGCGACACCCGATCCAGACGACGATGTACCCGTCCAGTGCGCGGCCCCGAACGGATTGACGGGAGGCGTTATGGCAGGGTGATGGTCGGCATAGACCCCTTCGGTCAGCGTCAGCTTCCCCAGCATGACCGCGCCGGCCTCCCTGAGACGGGCGGTTGCCGTCGATTCCTCCGCGATCGTCCGCCCGGTGAAGACGGGGCTGCCGAAACCTGTCGGGATGTCGACGGTGGCGAACGCGTCTTTGACCGCCAGCGGGATTCCGTGCAGCGGTCCCCGCCACTTGCCTTCGGCAATCTCCGCATCCGCCGCACGGGCAGAAGCACGCGCGGCTTCCGGCGCCACGGCGGCATAGGAATGCAATTTCCCATCGTGAGCCGCAATACGCTCCAGCATCAGTTCCGTCAGATCGACCGAGGTCAGCGAGCCGAAGCGGATCGCATCGGAAAGTCGGGTGAACTCGGCGGACCACAGCGGCACTTCAGTCATTCGTCATCCTCTCGATATCCGTTGCTCCGCCAGATGCACTATCCAATTCAGCCTGAAAAACCAGTTTTGTCAAAAACGAATACATTTTAGGCAGAAAGTGCATCCATAATGGAATGCGCTGAAATTATAGCGCGTTCCGGAGCTAAAGTCCCAGATAATCAAGCATTCGGAATGCGAAATTCGCCTGGCACGTATATTGCATCCCTATTTAATGCATACATAAACAGGGGAACACGATAATGAACCTCCCGCTCAAGAAAAGTATTGCTGCCCTCGCGTTCGCGGTCGCCGCCATCGGCACTTCGCTGCCAGCCAAGGCTGCGGAGACCGTTTCCATCAGGCTGAAATGGGTTGCGCAGGCGCAGTTCGCCGGCATCTATGTCGCCAAGGCCAAGGGCTTCTACGAAGAGGCGGGCCTGGACGCGACGATCAGTCCCGGCGGCCCCAACATCAATGTCGAGACGCTGGTCGCCTCGGGGGCCGACACCTTCGGCATTGCCAGCGGCACGGAAGGCGTTCTCTACGCCCGCGAGAAGGGCCTGCCGCTGATCTGCATTGGCATGTCCCAGCAGATGACGCCCTTTGCCTATGTTGCCTACGACAACTCCGGCATCAATTCCGTCAGGGATTTCAAGGGAAAGACGGTCGCTACCTGGATGACCGGACCACAGTTCACGCTCTACTCCGTGCTCGCGCATGAGGGCCTGTCGCAGAGCGAGGTGAATGTCGTCTCCCAGCCTTTCTCCATGCAGCCATTCATCGACAAACAGTACGACGTCGCGACGGTCACGCTTTACAACGAGCTCAACACGCTGAAAGAACAAGGCATCAATAACATCAAAACCTTCCTCCCCGACGACTCCGGTGTGACGACCCAGCAGGATTCGATCGTCACGTCCGAAAGGATGATCAAGGAAAAGCCGGAAGTGGTGCAGGCCTTCCTGAGCGCCACGCTGAAGGGCTGGAAATACGCCTTCGAAAACAAGGCCGAAGCCATCGACATTGTCATGGCGGCCGGCTCGGGCCTCGAGCGCAAACACCAGGAACTGATGCTTGATGAGATCGAGAAGCTGATGCGCGCGAACCTCGGCGGCAGCGAGGGGCTCGGCGCCATCGACATGGCCTCGATCAAGGCCGTGCACGACAGCCTGATCGAGTACAAAGCCCTGAAGACGCCGGTCAACCTGGATGCCGCCTTCAACCAGACCTTCTGGAAAAAGGTACCGGCCCCCAGCAAGTCCATGTGAACCGAAGCGGCGAGGCCGGGAATTCGGCCTCGCCAGGAGGATGTCGCGATGGACCGCCAGCTCCAGCCACGATGCCTGCGTGCCCCCCTTTTCAGCGCCTGGCCCTCGATGTCCGCCCCCTTACGGAGTTTCCATGAAGCTACGCCCGGCCCTTGAAAATCCTACCGCTGCCCTGGCGCTCGCCGCCGTGGCTTGGCTGGTCCTGGTTCCGCTTCTCGGCGTTCCCTGGCGCTATCTTCCGCCGCTCGACCGCGTGCTGGCCGACGCCGTTTCGGTCTGGCCCGAACTCTGGGCCAGCTTTCTGCGGACCCTGCTGGAAGCAGCCCTCGGCTTTGTCGCCGGAACGGCGCTCGGCATCGGTTTCGGCATAGCCTTCGCCTGGAGCAGGATTCTGGAACGGTCGGTACTGCCGCTTTTCGTTGCCTTGCAAAGCGTGCCGGTCATCGCTTTCGGCGCGATCGTCGTCATATGGTTCGGCAACAGCATCCTCGCCAAGGTCGTGATCGCTCTCTACCTCACCTTTTTCCCGGTGGCCGTCGCGACGCTGAGAGGCTTGCAAATGGTGGACGAGAAGCGCGAGGCATTGTTTTTGAGCTTTGGTGCAACACGTGCGCAAATCTTCTGGCGCCTCGCTCTACCCACCGCACTGCCTTCTCTCTTCATCGGTCTCAAGCTCGGCATGTCGCTGAGCCTGGTCGGCGCCATCGTCGGCGAGTGGTTCGGCGACAATGTCGGCCTCGGCGTCATGCTGCTGCAGGCGCTCTATTTCGAGCAGGTGGAGCGCGTCTGGGTGCTCATCGTCGTGTGCGGGCTTCTCGGCATGCTGCTCTATGGTCTGCTCGCGTTCATCGAGAGGAAATATGTATGGTGGCGCACCGCATGAAAGCGCTGGCTGCGTGCCTGCCTGTCCCGCTTGCCCTCGTCGTTCTGCTGGCCGCCTGGGAGGCCGCAGTCGGCGCCGGCGGAATTCCGCAATACGTGCTGCCGGCACCGAGCGGCATAGCCGCGGCCGCGGTCCAGCGCTTTCCGCTGCTCGCCGATGCGCTGTGGCTGACGACGTTCGAGGCGCTGTCCGGCTTTGCAATCGGCGCTCTGATCGGCCTGGCGGCGGCCTGCCTTTTCTCGCTGCTGCCGCTTGCGAGGGCCTTGCTGTTGCCACTCGTGATAGCCCTCAACACGGTGCCATCCATCGCCTTCGTACCCTTGGCGTTGCTGTGGTTTGGCATGGGCCCGGCCTCGAAGATCGCCATTGCGGCGCTGGCGGTAAGCTTCGCGGTCCTGCTCGGCGCGATCGAAGGCTTTTCGCGCACGGAAGACGGACAGGTCAATCTGCTTCGCAGCTTCGGGGCAAGCCGGTTCGCCATACTCCGGCGCTTGCGCCTGCCGGCCGCCCTGCCCGCGATCGTCACCGGGCTGCGCATCGGCCTCGCCCGAAGCACGATTGCTGTAATCGTGGCCGAGATGCTCGGAGCCTACAAGGGCATCGGCCAGGTCGTCTATCGCGCAACAGCCGAGATGGACTCGCTCACCGTATGGGCGGCCATCCTCGTGTCGTCGCTCACGAGCCTGGCTCTCTACGGCCTGCTCGTCCTGATCGACCGTCGGCTGGTCTGGTGGTCTTGAAGCGCAGGTGTTGAGATCCCATCAGGATGGATAGCGACCTGGACAATGGCAGAGTGAGGCTGATGGCTGCATCCGTTGCCGTGCCGCGCCGTCATCGCCGCGCGAAGAGGGATCGCATCGACGGAAATCGCTCGCGATCTTTCTGACGGAAGCGCCGTCGTCATTGCATCCGATCGTTTCCTAAAATCCGCCACCCGTCGAGTATTTGAGTTCCCACCCCCGACTGCAGCGCCGCGTCGCGAAGGGTTCTGATGAGGATCGAGGACGCACTGATCGACCCTTTTCTGGACGCCTCTGCGCGCCGGAGGCGCGCGCGGTCGCCGGGCACGGTGACGATACCGCCTTCGGCCCTCGCGGCAGCCGAGCGGATCTCGTCCGCAAATGCATAGGCCGCGTCCTGAAACCCCGTACGCGTCCCGTCGGCATGGATATAGATCGAGAACATGCTGTTCGTATTCAGGCTCGGTTCCCCTCGGCGGGGCAGGAGCGATCCCAGGAGTTCCGCGAATACGGCGATCCCATACCCCTTGTAGCCTCCGAAAGCGGCAATCGCCCCCTCCCCTTTGACGAAGACGGCCGGATCGTCGGTGCTGCTTCCGTCGCGCCGGATGATGCTGTCGCGATCGAGCCGGCGGCCTTCCTCGTAGGCAAGCTGCACCGAATTGCCGGAAAGCTCCGCGACGGAGAAATCGAGGATGACGTGCTCGCCCCCGCTTGCCGGCGCGCCCATCGCCACTGGACAGGAACGCAGACGGGGTTCGGCGGCGCCATAGGGTACGACATTGGGTTTTCCGCCCGTGCCATGGGCGAAATGCAGTGAGATGACGTCCAAATCGGCGGCGATCTCGGCCCATCGACCATTCCGCCCGAGGTGGCCGGAATTGTCGAGCGCCACGGCACAAATTCCCTCCACGCCGGCACGCTCGGCGCCAAGACGCGCACAGAACTCCCCCGCCACCTGGCCAAAAGCCCGGTTGCCATTCACGAAGACGATGTTCCCGCTGTCTTGGACGACAGCCGGAGCGGCGGTGCCGGAAACCTCCCCCTGGGCCAGGCGCCGCAGATACATGGGCAAGAGCCGGAGACCGTGAGAGGAATGGCCGGTCATCTCAGCCTCCACCAGATGCTCCGCAACAATTGCCGCATGCTCGGCTGAAGCCCCGGCGGCAGCGAGAATGGAGCGCGCCAGATCGCGCGCCTGGTCGAGAGGAACGAGCCATTCCGGCTCAAGACGTTCGTCGGCCATGGTTTTTCCTTATGCCATCGCAGCATCGGCTGTGCAGGTGACGATGTGGTACAGGACACGCGAAGGCACGCTCCGCACAAGCGGCTTTCCTGATCGATCGATCTGATTGTACCACAGAGGCCCGCCGCTCATGGCGAACCAGGCAAGAATGGTGCCGGCAAGACGGTTTGCCCGCGCCGCGGCTTCTTCGTCTCCCATACGTGCGCGCCGCGCATGATACCGTATGGCCTCGGTCTGGGGCCACAACAGCTTGCTGGCGATTTTTACCCTACCGTCCGGCGTTACTTCTTCGAAGAGCCCATGAGGATACGATGGATCTCGCTCGATCCCGTAATGCCAGCCAAACGACGCAAGACGGTGTGACAGCGAAGAATGTGCTTCGTGAACGTCGAGCAGCCAGGCCCATTCGAACTGATGCCCCGGCTGCCGCACATCTCTTTCGTGGGGAGGAAGGCTCCAATCCGTCAGAAAATACTCCCCCATCGCACCATCCCGGTTGGCGAGCGCGGAAAAGAGGACGACAATCTCCATTGCGCGATCCCGCGCATCGCCTGCCCAGCCTGCCTGCTCCAAAGCCAGAAAGGCTTCGAGGAGATGCATGTGGGGGTTCTGCCGCCGGAATCGGTTGGCGGCATCGACCGGTGCTAGTTCGTGGTATCCGCCATGCCTGGTATCCTTGAGCCGCCGGTCGAGTGCTTCCAGTGTCCTTTCGATCCACAGGTCCGCATCCGCCATCCCGAGGCGCCGCAGATAGGCCAGCGCGAGCAGCGCAAATGCCTGATCATAGGCATCGCATCGTTCATCCATCACTTCGCCGCCGGCCGTGGCCGCATGCATCCATCCTCCGGCGGAACGGCTCCAGAGACGGCTCGCCATCCATTCGAAACCGGCAAGTGCGATCTCGGCGTAGCGTCTTTCCCCTACCAGAAGAGCGCAATGGGCAAAGACGTAGATTTGTCGCGCCTGTACGCGGGTGTGGAACATCTCGTTCGGCAGAGGACGCCCGCCAAGATCGAACTCCTCCACAAAGGCGCCGCAGGAAGACAAGCCTTTTTCCACGAAGAATGGCAGCAATAGGTCGAGCGTCCAGCGGCGGAGGCGCCGGATGTCACCGCCCACCGATGACAGGGTGCCAGTCCGGGCGTCTCGGATCGGTACGGAACCGTGCATAGTAATCGCCCTTCTCCTCGAAATACCGCTCGTACTTGTCCATTTTTTCGGGGTCGAGCTCGACGCCGAGGCCGGGTCCCGTGGGCACGCCAATAGCGCCGTCGACATAGCGCAGGGGGCCGCCTGCGATGATGTCGTCGGTCAGATAGTGATAGTGAGCATCGCCCGCATAGATCATCTCCGGCACCGTCGCCGCAGTATGGATCATGGCGGCCAGTTCGATGCCGAATTCCGAGCCGCTGTGCATCGCAACGCCTATGCCGAAGCTGCGGCACACTGCGCACAGATCCTTCACACCGCGCGGTCCTTCCCAGTAGTGCAGGTCAGTGAGGATCACGTCCGCTGCACCGAGCCGGATACCGGGTCCAAGATCGTCGAAGCGGGCCGGATACATGTTGGTCGCAATGGGCACCCGCACGCGCGAGCGCACGGCGGCATTGCCTTCGATGCCCCAGGACGGATCCTCGAAATATTCGATATCGAGGCTTTCCAGGCGCTTGCCGATCTGCACGGCGGTCGCGATCGACCAGGTGCCGTTCGGATCGATACGAAGGCCGAATTCGGGTCCGAGGCGGTCGCGGCAAAGTTCCAGCACACGCGCCTCCTCCCGCGGCTCCATAACGCCCGCCTTGAGTTTCATGGCGCGGACGCCGAGCGTCTCTGCGAGTTCCTCGCAGTGTTCGGCCACGTGTTCGGCCCTATCGTCGTCTCCGCCGCCCGGCTTGTCGTAGCGCCAGAACAGATAACCGATGAAGGAGACGCTGTCGCGGATGCGCCCGCCGAGAAGATCGTGCATCGGGCGGCCAAGCGCCTTGCCCTGAATGTCGAGGCAGGCGATCTCGATGGCCGCATATATACGCGCGTTCGACTGGAAATAGGTGTTGCGCAGGATTTTCGCCTTGATGAGTTCCGTGTGGAAGGGGTCGAGGCCAATCAGACGGCTTTTCAGCTTTTCGAGAGCCCCGCGCTGGTCGCCGCCGCCCACTTCGCCCAAGCCGACTATGCCCTCGTCCGTGATGAGTTCTAGCACCGTCCGCATGAAATAGCCGGGATGAACGCCGGTGTTGCTGCGCAGTTGCGCGGATAGCGGTATCGCCACACAGCGGGCTCGGAGATCGACGATCTTCATGCTTGCATCCTCTCCACGGCGTTGGTCTTGCGCCCGTTGCGTACCCATTCGGCATGTCGCTCCAGAAGAGGCGGCGTGGGCGGGTAGATATCGTTGATCGGTTCACCGGCGAGAACGCACAGGGCGATGAATTCCTCAACGTCCTCTTTCTTGACCGCCTCGTCGGCAATCTCGGCAGCCAGCGCCCGGGGAATCACCACCACGCCCTCCTGATCGCCGACGACAATGTCACCTGGAAACACAGTGAGGCCGCCGCATGCGATCGCGCAATTGGCCTCGACGGGATGGTGCCTTACCATGATTGGAGGTGCCGCCGGCATTTTCTGGTAAGTGGGAATATCGAGCATGCCTATGCTCGGGCTGTCGCGAAATCCGCCGTCCGTGACGATGCCTTCCACGCCGCGCACCATCATGCGCATGACGAGAATCTCCCCACAGGACGCGGCACCGGCATCGCCTCGGGAGTCGATGACCAGCACATGACCTTCCGGCATCGTCTCGACAGTGACGCGCTGGATGTCGCGCCGATTGTCGCGGCTGAAGATATTGCCGAGGTCTTCCCGATAGGGCACCAGCCGCAGCGTATAGGCCTCGCCCACCATCTGACGTTTCCCGGCTGCTACCGGGCGGACCTCCTTCATGAAGGTGTTCGTGAAACCACGCCGCAGCAGCAGGGTCGTGAGCGTTGCCGTGGTGACATTGCGAAGTTTGTCGCGGACTTCCTCGGTCAAGGGCGTATCGGATGGAGTTGTCGAGTTCATTGCAAACCTCTGGCTGTATGGAGAACATCGTCCCGAATGCAGGCTTTCTGACGTGTCGGTCCGACTTGACGCAGGGTCGGTATGGTCTCGGCACAGGCTGGAAGCACGTGGGGACAACGGGTACGGAAGACGCATCCGGAGGGTGGCTTGACCGGGGACGGAATATCGCCCTTCAGGAGGAGCCGGTCCTTGCGCAGGCCGCGACGCGGATCTGGAGCGGCGGCGAGCAGCGCGTCCGTGTAGGGATGCAGTGGCTTCTCGAAGATCTCCGCAGCAGGCCCGATTTCCATGAGACGTCCGAGATAGAGCACCGCCACCCGGTCGGCGATGTGGCGCACCACGCCGAGATCATGGGAAATGAACATGACGGTCAGGCCGAGGCTGTCTTTCAGATCCTGCAGCAGATTGACGACTTGCGCCTGGATCGAAACGTCGAGCGCCGACACCGGCTCGTCGGCGACGATGAAATCAGGCTCTACCGCGAGAGCCCGCGCGATCCCGATGCGCTGCCTCTGTCCTCCCGAAAACTCATGCGGAAACCGCTGCGCCGCCGCCGGGCGGAGGCCCACCTGTTCGAGCAATGCGGAAATGCGCTCCCGCCGCTCGCCCGCATTTCGCCCGATCCCCTGAACCGAAAGAACCTCCTGCAGCGCATCACCGATGCGCATATGCGGGTTGAGCGACGAGAACGGATCCTGAAATATGATCTGCATGCGCCGGCGGAACGCTCGCAGTTCGGCATGCCTGAGCTGCATGAGATCGACACCGGCGAGCCTCACCTCGCCTTCGGTCGGCTCGAGAAGACGCAGGATCAGTCGGCCCAGCGTGGATTTGCCCGAGCCGCTTTCGCCGACCACGGCCAGAACCTCGCCGCGGCGAATGGAGAACGAGACGTCCTCGACCGCCTTCACATAGCCTGTGACGCGCTGAAGCACCCCTTCCCGAATCGGGAACCATTTGCGCAGATGCCGCGCCTCAACCAAGAGGTCGGAAGATGAGGTCGTCGCAGCCGGTTCAGCCAAGGACATCGATGGGCTCCAAGTCATGCCAGCGGATGCAGCGAACCGCTCGATCCTTTAGGAATTCCAATGCCGGATCCTGACACCCGCGGCACTCCGCTATGGCGTAGCGGCAACGGGGTGCGAAACGGCAGCCGGTTGGAAGCTGCGCGAGATCGGGCACCATCCCCGGAATTGCTTCCAGCCTCCGCGCCGATCCATTGACGGACGGCACGGAGCGGAGCAGACCCTGCGTATAGGGATGGGCCGGTCGGGCGAGGATATCCGCGACCGGACCGCTTTCCACGATCCGGCCGGCATAGATGACCGACATGCGGTCGGCGATCTCCGCGACCACGCCAAGGTCATGGGTGATGAACAGCATGGACATGTCAAGCTCCGCCTGAAGACGGCGAAGCAGGTCCAGGATCTGCGCCTGGATCGTGACGTCAAGCGCGGTGGTCGGCTCGTCGGCGATCAGCAGGGCGGGCCGGCAGGCCAGAGCCATGGCGATCATGACGCGCTGCCGCTGGCCTCCCGACATTTCATGAGGCCAGCGGTTGATCTGATGGGCAGGTTCCGGCAGACCCACCAGTTCAAGAAGGGATTGCGCAAGCTGCCGTGCCTCGGCACGGGAGGCGTGGCGATGGAGGCGGATCGCCTCCATGATCTGCTGTCCTACCGAATGCAGGGGATTGAGCGATGCCATCGGTTCCTGGAAGATCATGGCGATCTCATTGCCCCGGATGCCCCGCATGGCGCGGGCGCTGAGCCGCGTCAGATCCTGTGTCCTATCGCCATTTCGCCATAGAACCTTGCCGGTGATTTCGGCATGGGGCGGCAGCAGCCCCATGATCGCCAGGCTGGTCACCGACTTTCCAGATCCCGATTCCCCAACCATGGCGATCGTCTCGCCATGGCCAATGCTGAAACTCACCCCGTCCACCGGCCGGACATGACCGCCCGGCTGGGGAAAGGCTACCGTCAGATCCTGCACGTCGAGCAGCGGAGGCGACTTGTCGGACGACAGCACGTCAATCTGCCTTTTCGAGCCAGGCCTGGGTGAAGAACCATTGCCCGCTGAAATCGCGACCGACATCGTGCACTTCGGTGCGGATGATGTCGACGTTGCTCCGGAAAAAGAAGTAGGTCTGGTAGTAGTTATCGAGCAGCATGCGCTGGATATCGCTGTAGACCTTCGCCCGCTCCTTCTGGTCGTTCATCGAACGGGCCTTGTCGACCGCGTTGAAGATCGCCTCGTCGCGCACGCCCGGGTAATTCGATCCGGCATTGCGGCTGTAATAGGTGCTGAAGCTCATGTCGGGATCGACACGCGGCGTGTTCGCCCGCTGCAAGGCCATGTCGTAATTGTAGCTCAGGACCTTGTCGAGCCAAGCCTGGCGCTCGAGCGTCTCGATGTTGAGCTTGATGCCGACTTCGGCGAGCTGCGACTGGATGATCTGCGCAATGCGGGTATCGGGGTCACGCTGGATGACACTGAGCGTGATCGCGCCTTTATGCCCGGAGGCTGCGTAATGCTTCCGGGCGAGTTCCGGATTATAGGCGTGAGGCTTCAGGTTCGGATCGCTGGCCCATGACGAGGGAGGCTCGAACGTCGCCGTCACGACCCCCGTTCCACCCGTCACGACGCGCGAAATCACCTCGCGGTTGATGCCGTAGGCGACAGCCTTACGCAACTCGATGTTGTTGAACGGAGGACGGGTGAGATTGAAGGAGCTGAATTGCGCCGTACCGACATGGTTCGGAAAGACGTCGACGTTGGGATCGCTTTCGATTTGCGCATAGTCCTTGTCGAGGATCGTGTCCCCGAGCTGAACGTTGCCGGAGCGGACCTCGACGATCTTGACCGCCGAGTTGGCGATGAAGCGGGTCACGACGCCATCGAGATAAGGCAGCTGATCGCCATCCGGCGCCTTGCCCCAATAATCCTTGAAGCGCTCGACGGTGATCCGGTCGCCGCCGCGCCAGCTGACGAAGCGGAACGGTCCCGTGCCGACCGGATTGCGTGCAAAACCATCCGGATTTGCCTGAAGCGCCGTCGGAGAAACGATCATTCCGGCTTCGTTCGCCAGACCAGCAAGCACGGCACCGGAAGGCGCCCGGAAATTGACGCGCACGGTGGAGTCATCGATGATATCCGTGGACACCATATCGACGACGAATTGGCGTGCCCGCGCCTTCACGTCGGGGTTGACGATCCTGTCGAAGTTGAACTTCACCGCCTTCGCGTCGAATGGCGTTCCGTCGTGAAAGGTAATGCCCTTCCGCAATTTGAAGACGATGGACTTGCCGTCTTCCGCCAGCACCCAGCTTTCGGCCAGTTGGGGCGTCAGTGTCCCATCTGCCGCCTGATAGTACAGATTCTCGAAAATCTGCATGTAGACGGAGCGATCCTTGCCGGGCGCATTGCCGAAGGCGGGATCCAGCGTCGCCGGCTCGAGATCCATCGCGGCAGTCAGAACCCCTCCCCTGTGCGGTTTTTGTTGTGCGGCAACGCCACTTGCCGAAGACATGAGCGCCGCGGCCACGCCGAGCGCGATTACGAACTTGCCGAGCATGCTTTTCCTCCCCTGAGCAAACCGACTTCCGATGCCAATAAACGCTGTTTGGATAAATGTCAACTTGACACCAGATATCAACTGATCGAATATGTTTGCGACAAGGAGAAAACATGTTTGACGTCAAGGTTGAAAATCTCGCGCGCCCTCGCCTGTCGGACGCCGTCGTGCAGCATATGGCGGAGTGGATATGCAACGGCAGCCTGAAGCCGGGCGACGAGCTGCCGGCCGAGGCAGAACTCGCCCGCCGCTTTGCCGTCAGCAAGGCTGTCGTCCGTGAGGCCCTGCAACGGCTCGGCGAGATGGGCGTGGTCGACATACGGCACGGCAAATCGACCACCATCCGCGAGCAGGGATCCGAACCGCTGGCACAATACTTCCAGTTTGCCGTGCGAACCTCCGCCAACGGATTGCGCGAGGTCGTGGAGCTGCGTCGGGCCCTGGAAACCCACACAGTTTCTCTCGCGGCGCGCCATATCACCGAGACGGAGCTGGACGACCTTCGCCGGCAGGTTGATATCCTCAGCGAAAACCGCAGGAATTCGGAAGTCTGGATCCCTGCGAACGCCGCCTTTCACATGATACTCGTGAAAGCGAGCCGCAACGTGCTGATGACGCGGCTCTTCGAGGCATTGGGAGGACCGATCGAGGAAAGCATGCGCCGCCTCCACGCTCAGCGTCACGTACGCGATCCCGACGAGACCTTCCGCCGCCACGTCGACATCATGACCGCCGTCACCGCCCGCGACCCCGAAGCGGCCTTCGCCGCCATGCAGCGCCATTTCGACGCCACCGAGCCGGCGATCGTCGCGGTCCTCAGTCGGGAAGCCGGCGAAGCGCGCGACGCCGGATAGGAAACCTACGATGATATCGTTTCTTATCCGCCGACTTCTGCAGCTCGTTCCGGTTCTTCTGGTCATGAGTGTCGTGGTGTTCTCTACGTCGATGATGCTGCCCGGCGATCCGACGACGGCAATCCTCGGAGAGGATGCGAGCCCGCAGGATCGCGCCGCGCTGCGGGTCGAGCTCGGACTGGATCAGCCCGTTCTGATCCAGTACGGCCGCTGGCTCGTTCGCGCCTCTTCAGGCGATCTCGGACGGTCGCTCCGCACCCGCGAACCAGTGGCAGAAATGCTTGCCTCGCGCGTGCCGGTGACGCTGGAGCTCGGTCTTCTCGCCGTTGTTCTTTCGCTGGTGCTCGGCATTCCGCTCGGCATCGTCGCGGCTCTGAAGAGAAATTCCTGGATCGACAGCCTGGTCAGCGCACTCTCCCTGTCCAGCATGGCCATCCCCTATTTCTGGGTGGGCATCCTTCTGATCATGATCCTTTCGATCCATCTCAGATGGCTTCCGCCATCCGGCTACGTCCCCTTCTTTTCGGATCCGGTCATGAACCTAAAGCTGATGATCATGCCGGTCATCACCATCGGGACGGCCCAGGCGGCTCTCGTCATGCGGCAGACCCGCACCGCGATGCTTCAGGTGCTGTCGCAGGATTATGTCCGTACGGCGCGCGCAAAGGGTGCGGGCGAAGTCCGGGTGATCCTCGGCCATGCCCTGCGCAATTCACTCATTCCCGTCATCACGGTCGTAGGCCTGCAGATGGGCGCGCTGATCGGTGGTGCGGTGGTGACTGAGACGGTGTTTTCGCTCCCGGGTCTCGGCCGCATGATCGTGGACGGCATTTTCGAGCGCGACTTTCCGGTGGTCCAGGGAGCCATTCTCGTCGTGGTGCTCGGCGTTCTGCTCGTCAATCTCGTCACTGACTTGAGCTATACCCTCGTCGACCGGCGCGTGAGGCTTTGACAGATGCAGATTGAAACCTCTTCCTCGGCGGCATTTCAGGCTCCGCCCGCCCGTGAGCGCAGCCCCGCCGGGATTGCCCTGGCCAAGATCTGGCGCCATTCATTGGGCCGCGCCGGCATCATCGTCCTCGGCATCTTCCTGCTTGCCGCCCTTGCCGCACCCTGGATCAGCCCTTACAGTCCGACGACGATCGACTACGACGCCATCCTTCAGCCGCCAAATTTCCAGTATTGGCTCGGCACGGATGAGCTGGGTCGCGACATTCTCTCCCGGATCATCTTTGGGGCGAATGCTTCGCTGCAGGTCATGGCCATCTCGATCATCATCGCCTTATCGCTCGGCGTCACCATCGGGCTGATCACGGGCTACTACGGCGGCTGGCTGGACGACGTCGTCATGCGCATCATGGATGGCCTGCTTGCCTTCCCGATGCTGGTACTGGCCCTGGCGATCGTTGCGACCCTCGGGCCTGATCTCAGCAACGCGATCATCGCGATTGCCATCGTCAATGTCCCCGGCTTCGCCCGATTGGTGCGCGGCCAGGTGCTCACGTTGCGCGGCGTGGAATTCGTTCAGGCCGCCCGCGCCAGCGGTCTTTCCGATGCACGCATTATCTGGCGGCATATCTGGCCAAGCGTTCGCGGCAACGTGATCGTCTATGCTTCCTTGAAGGCTTCGACCGCGCTCATCACCGAAAGCGCGCTCTCCTTCCTTGGTCTGGGGGTCCAACCACCCACTCCCACCTGGGGATCAATGCTGTCCGTCTCGATGCAATATTGGGATGCATGGTGGATGGGCGTCTTCCCCGGCGCCGCGATTTTCCTGACCGTCCTAGCGTTGAATTTCTTGGGTGACGCCCTCCGTGACTCTCTCGATAGCCGCCTTAAGGATTGACACGTGAAGATCACTGCTGTCGAAACCGTCCAGATCCCGCCGTTTTACAATCTGTGCTGGGTACGGCTTCACACCGACGCGGGCCTGATCGGTCTCGGCGAGACCTTCCGGAATGCCGCAGGCGTGGCCGCTTACACTCACGATGCCTTGGCGCCGCTGCTGCTGGGCCGCGATCCGCTGGCCATCAACGGACTGGCCTCGGACATGCGCACGCGACTCGACAACCGCATGCAGGGATTTCCGACGCGCTCGATCGAATTGCAGTCCGTTTCCGCGGTCGACATCGCGCTCTGGGACATCATGGGAAAAGCGCTTGGGCAACCGCTCTACCAGCTTCTCGGAGGAGCGTGCCGGGACCGCGTGCCAGTCTACAACACCTGTATTCGGCCCGGTCGCGACAGCGTGGCGCGCCGCCTGATGCACTACGTGCCCGGAGCCGAGGGCACGGCTAACATTCAAGGCGGCAGCAACGGGGTGAAAGGCGACAATCTCGAAGAGCCCGGAGAGCTTGCTGAGGAACTGCTGGCGGAAGGCTTTACGGCGATGAAATATTCGCCCTTCGACCCATTCGCCGATAAAACCCGCGGCTATGACATTTCCCTGGCGGACCTCAATCAGGGCGTGAAATCAGTCGAGAAGATCCGCAAGGCGGTCGGCAATCGCATAGACATCTACGTGGACTACCACACCCGGTGGCAGTTGTCCGGGGCTCTCAAGATCGCCGGGGCGCTCAACGACCTAGACGTGGCATGGCATGAAGACGCCGTGCAGATGCACAATCTCGGTGATCTCGAAACCTTCCGAGAACATGTTCGGGGGCATGTGGTCGGAGCGGAAGCCTACGCGACTGTAGACTGGCTCCGCGAGATGTTGCCGCGCCGGGCCCTCGACATCGTCATGTTCGATGCCGGCTGGATCGGCGGCATCAGCGAAACGAGGGATATCGCCGCTCTCTGCCGAAGCTTCGGCCGGCCATTCTCCCCGCACGATGCGACCGGACCGGTTGTCCTCCTGGCCGGCATCCATCAGGCTATCGCTTCTCCCCTTGCCCTGAAACAGGAGGTCGTCCGCATTTTTCTCGGAGGGTATTACCGGAACCTGGTGACGGAATTGCCCCGGATGGAAAACGGCTACATTTATCCGGCGGAAGGCTTAGGGCTTGGGACCGAGCTTCAACCCGCGCTCCTTCGAAAGGACGGTGCGCAATGCCGCACGACGACCATCAACGACTAGTGTTACCGGGAGCATGCTGCCGTGCGCAAGCGTACCATCAGGATAGCCCTCGCCCGCTGCTAAGTCACACCGGGCGTCAGGAGCGACCGCGTCTCCCGGACTTTCCGATCCCATAGGGGGACGGATGAATGCGTTCAAGACAGGGAGACGACCGAACATGCTCACGACTTTCGCAGGAGGTCGCCGCCGACCTGCCCCCTTTGACGAAACGCTCGTGGCCGAAGTGATCGCAACAGGCGCGACACAGGCTGAACTTGCAGAGGCATGCGCCTGGACCAACAACGACGGGGCTTTCATGCCCAAAGGGCGGCATCCGCCGACCGGCCGGTTGGGCGGCATCGTCGACTTGCCGTCCTCCGACAAGGAGAGTAGGACGAATAGCCAGAGCTGGTGGTGGCCCTGCCTCAGCAGGGCAGGCGCACGCTACGCGGTCGTGAGAACGCGGATATCGCCCTTGCGATCTATGACGTCGACCACGAACTGGCGGCCGGAGCGGCGTATGGCAATGTCGGCCGAGCCGGCGCCGATCAGCAGGTGCCGTAAGATGACCTCGTCGAGGAATGAGGGAAGCTGCGGTTCGTTGAAGCTGATCTGCAACCCAGTTGGATCGAAATCGAAGCCAAGGCATGCCTGTAGCAACGAGAGCGGCGCCGCCGCGGCCCAGGCCTGCGGAGAACAGGCGACCGGGTAGAAGGTTGGCCCTTGTGCGCGCTGGCGCGGGAGGCCGCAGAAGAGCTCGGGAAGCCGCCGCAGGTCGATATAGGTGGAAGCCGCAAAGAGCCCTTCGAAGATTCGCGCCGCTTCCGCGCGAAAGCCGTATCGCGCAAGGCCGCTGGCGATCAGCGCATTGTCATGCGGCCAGACCGAACCGTTATGGTAACTCATCGGATTGTAGCGCGCCTCCGTCGACGCGATGGTGCGGATGCCCCAGCCGCAGAAGGACGGTGCGCTCATCAGCGTACGAACGACCCGTTTCGCCCTGTCGGGATAGGCAATGCCGGTGAAGAGCGCATGGCCAGCATTCGAGGAGCGGACCCGGCAAGGCCGCTTGTCGCCGTCCAGAGCCAGTATGTAAGTGCCGAGTTCCTCGTCGAAAAAGGCCGCATCGAACGCGCGGCGCAAGCCTTCCGCCTTCGTCAGCACTTTAGCGGCCCGTTCCGGCCGGTCGAGGCGCCGGAATATCTCCGCCGCGGCCTGCCAAGCGCCATAGACATAGGCCTGCACCTCGGCAATGGCGATGGGTCCTCTGGCCAATGTTCCGTCGCCATGGAAGACAGAGTCGTGGCTGTCCTTCCATGCCTGGTTGGCCAATCCCTCTTCCGTCAGCCGTCCATATTCGACGAAGCCGTCGCCGTCGCGGTCGCCATATTCGTCGATCCACGTCAGTCCCGCCTCAATATGTGGCAGAAGACGGTCGATGGTCGCAAGATCGCCAGTCCGTCTCAGATATTCGCCGGCCAGCATCAAGAAGAGCGGAGTGGAATCGATGCTGCCGTAGTAGCGCCGGAAGGGAACTTCGCCGAGTTCGGCCATTTCTCCGTAACGGACCTCGTGCAGGATTTTCCCGGGCTCCGCATCCGACGTGGGGTCCACCTCCGCCGCCTGGTTGGCTGCGAGATGGCCGAGAACTCCGCGGGCGATCTCCGGATCGAGCCAGAGGGTCTGCAAGGCGGTGATGATGGCGTCGCGGCCGAACACTGTGCTGAACCAGGGAATGCCCGCATAGGGATAGGGACCTTCCGGCTTGTCGGTCATCAGCATGTAGAGATCAGAGACACTGCGCCGGGCAGCTTCGTTGAAGATCTCGTTGGAGGTAACGATGGAAGTCGCGCGCGAGGACGAGGCCCGTAGCGCGTGACGAGCGTCGCGCAAAGCGAGGAAGAAGGCGCGATGGCTCGGTTTTGTGGCCTCGGCATGATCGCAGCCGATCCCGATGAATAGCGATCGGGTTTCGTGCGGCACCAGATGGAGATCATAAATGACATGATCGCTGCCGAGCTCGTCCGGCTGTGGGTCGAGGGAAAGACGCGTCGACCGTTTCCGGTTATCCAGACCGATATAGGAGAGGAGGATGGAATCCTGCTCGATGACGGCAGGAAGATGGCGTCCTTTCCTTGTCCTGGCAGTGCCGCGAACCTCGAACAGATCGGCGAAATCGGCTTCGAATGCGATCTCAATGCGAATGTGCCGCGGTCGGTCATCATAATTTTTAATGGTCAGCCGCTCATGACAGGTTGCCTTCCACAGAAAACGGGTCCTGCGCAGGTGGATCAGGTCATGTTCCAGAATAAGCTTTCCCTTGTCGTCGAAGAGATCGGGATTGGTGAGATCGCAGGTGAGCGTCGCGTTATCGTCGCGCAGCGTCGACGACAAAAGCATCGGCCGCTTCCCGTTGATGGTCAGGTAAAGATGGGAGAGGTATCGTGTATCCCTATGAAAAAGGCCTTCCGGGCTACCCGGCCCGGAAAGCGCATCGCCATTGTGATCGAAGACGGCGAAGGTGTCGCCGTGCTTCAGGGTGCGCGGCCGCCGCTCCTGCAGCGATGCGGCGGCTGGAATGAAGAACTGCGCTATCGGTACGTCCGGACCTGCCGGCACCGAAACCGGGTTGCTATCCGCAGAAGCGATCGACATGGCTGCTCCTCAAGATTAGGCGACCACCTGGAGGTCGAGCGCCTGGCCGTTCGACCGGCGGATCCGAGCCGCCTTGGTGCGGGTACCCGGCAGGTTGCGATAGACGTCGAGATAGTCCCGTGCCATCCGTTCCGCGGTAAAGCGTTTCTCGAACGTGGCGCGCACCTTGCGCCGGTCAAGCCGAAACGCCCATTCGACATTTTCGACCGCCTCGGCAACGCTTTCGACCAGGATGCCGGAAACGCCGCTGTCGATCACCTCCGGTACGGACCCACAACGGAAGGCGATGACGGGTGTGCCGCAAGCCATCGCCTCGATCATCACCAGTCCGAACGGTTCCGGCCAATCGATCGGAAACAGCAGAGCGCCGGCATTGCCCAGGAAGTCCGCCTTCTGGTGCTCGTTGATCTCGCCGATGAATTCGACATTAGGATGGCTCTTCACCATTGGTCCGATCACCGTCTCCCAATAGGCCTTGTCAGCGCTATCGATCTTAGCGGCCATCTTCAAAGGTATGCCGACCTTCGCCGCGATCTCGATCGCGCGGTCCGGACGTTTTTCAGGCGAAATGCGCCCGAGGAAGGCAAGATAGTTGCCTTTCGGCTTCGCCGTGAAGGGGAGGATATCTCTTGGCAGGCCATGATAGACGGTCCCCGACCAGTTGACCGGCGGCATCGGTCGGCGCTGGTCGTTGGAGATCGAGACCAGCGGAATGTCCAGGAAGGCCTGGTAGAAGGGATGCAGGTCCGGCAGGTCGAGGCGGCCGTGCAATGTCGTTACTGTGCGATCGGCAAAATCGCGAACGAGCGGGAAGTGCAGGAGATCGATATGGAAATGCAGGACATCGAACTCATGCGCCCGCCGGCGGATTTCCTCCAGCATCACGACCTGGTGCGGCAGATGGTCCCTGACGGCGGGATTGAGCCTCAGGGCGACGTCGGAGCATGGCACCAACCTGGCGTCGGTGACGGAATCGCCGCTGGCAAAGAGCGTCACGTCATGGCCCTGGGCGACAAGTTCTTCGGTGAGATAGGAAACAATGCGTTCGGTTCCTCCATAGAGCTTCGGCGGAACGCTTTCGGCTAGCGGTGCGATCTGGGCGATCTTCATCGGCAAAACCTCCTCGAATGAGCAAAGAGTCGTCGGTAAAAATCAGGTCCGCGTCCTCGAGAGGCACGCGGCGGCTCGGATGGGAAACCTAGATTTCGAACTGGCGTCTGTGGCGCTCTCCTTTCCAGCGGCCGCACAGGCCGAAGCCGCCGATGCGACGTGCTTGCGACCTGCGCCGACGGGTTCTCTGGGCATTCGGCAATGCGTTGAGATTCCGCGCCGGCGCAGATTGGCTGTCGCCGTCCAGCGCCTTCACAGCTGCAAGGATCTCGTCACAGGAAACGGCGTGTTCCATCCCGGGAAACTGCCGAAGGGCCGGCATGGATTCGATCGCCGATATATCGGAGGCCCATGAGGCCAGGATCGCCCGCTTTTCCTCCTTGCCGATGTGTTCGACCATCAGCACGTCGCGCGGGTGATCGAAATGTGACGTCGGGTGCAACAGATGTCCTGCGCTGATCGCCGAGGTCGCTTGCTCCGGTAACAAATTGCTGTCGCTTTCCTTTCCCATTTCCTGGCTCCATTGATCGTATGTCAACGGGCGCAACCAAAACCGCCCGGAATCACTTCTTAGTGCGGCTTGTCGAACAGGCCGCGTGCCACTTCCACCATAGTCTTCAGGTGGACCGGATCGCGCACCCCTTGCTGATAGAGCTCGACCGTGATCGTGGCGATACGCTCAGCCTCCTCGCAATTCTTGGCAATGTTCGTTTGCGCCCTGACTTCGTCAAAAACCATCTGACATATCTGAAGATCACGGTTGTCGAGCGGCGCTTCCGATTTCTTGATCATTGTTTGATCCATCGTCACCCCCATGCAAGAAGACCCGCCCCGCGAAAACAGGACGGGCCTCCGGCAATGATCGCCTTAGAAGTCCATGCCGGCGCCGGCGGGCATGGCCGGAGCGGTCTCCTTCCTGGGCTTCTCGGCAATCATGGCTTCGGTCGTTACCAGAAGACCGGCGACGGAGGCCGCATCCTGGAGCGCGGTGCGCACGACCTTGGCCGGATCGATAACGCCCTGGGCATAAAGGTCGCCGAACTCGCCCGTCTGGGCATTCCAACCGTAGGAGAAATCTGCCTTCTCCCGCAGCTTGCCGACGATGACAGAGCCTTCAGCGCCGGCATTCTCAGCGATCTGACGAACCGGAGCTTCGATCGCCCGGCGCACGATCTCGATGCCGACCTTCTGGTCCTGGTTGGCGGCGGCGAGATTGTCGAGAGCCTTCACAGCCCGCAGCAGCGCGACGCCACCGCCCGGCAGAATGCCTTCCTCCACCGCCGCACGGGTCGCATGCAGCGCATCGTCAACGCGGTCCTTCTTCTCCTTCACTTCGACTTCCGTCGAGCCGCCGACGCGGATGACGGCAACGCCGCCGGCGAGCTTGGCCAGGCGCTCCTGCAGCTTTTCGCGGTCGTAGTCGGAAGTGGTCTCCTCGATCTGGGCGCGGATCTGGGCCGTGCGGCCATCGATCTCGGCCTTGGAGCCGACGCCGTCGATGATGGTCGTGTTCTCCTTCTCAATCGCCACCTTCTTGGCACGACCGAGCATGTTCAGCGTGACGTTTTCGAGCTTGATGCCGAGGTCTTCGGAGATGACCGTGCCGCCCGTCAGAATGGCGATGTCTTCGAGCATGGCCTTGCGGCGGTCGCCGAAGCCCGGAGCCTTGACGGCAGCGATCTTGAGGCCGCCGCGCAGCTTGTTGACGACGAGCGTGGCAAGAGCCTCGCCTTCGACATCCTCCGCGATGATGAGGAGCGGCTTGCCGGACTGAACGACGGCTTCGAGCACCGGCAGCATCGCCTGCAGGTTCGAGAGCTTCTTCTCGTGGATCAGGATATAGGGCTCATCGAGCTCGACCCGCATCTTGTCCTGATTGGTGACGAAGTAGGGCGAGAGATAGCCGCGGTCGAATTGCATGCCTTCAACGACTTCGAGTTCGGTCTCGGCGGTCTTGGCTTCCTCGACGGTGATCACGCCTTCATTGCCGACCTTTTCCATCGCCTCCGCCAGATAACGGCCGATCTCGGTGTCGCCATTGGCGGAAATGGTGCCGACCTGGGCGATTTCGGAATTGCTGGTGATCTTGCGGGCGTTGGTCTTCAGTTCCTTGACGACTTCGGCGACGGCGAGGTCGATGCCGCGCTTCAGGTCCATCGGGTTCATGCCGGAGGCGACGGCTTTCGCGCCTTCCTTGATGATGGCCTGAGCAAGAACCGTCGCTGTCGTGGTGCCGTCGCCGGCGAGATCGTTGGTCTTCGATGCCACTTCGCGCAGCATCTGGGCGCCCATGTTCTCGAACTTGTCGTCCAGTTCGATTTCCTTGGCGACCGATACGCCGTCCTTGGTGATGCGCGGAGCGCCGAAGGACTTGTCGATCACGACGTTGCGACCCTTGGGGCCGAGGGTGACCTTTACCGCATTGGCCAGCACATCGACCCCTCGCAGCATGCGTTCACGGGCATCGGTGTGGAACTTGACTTCTTTCGCAGCCATTTCTTTAACTCCTCAATAGGCAGCTATCTGACTGATGGTTCGTGGCGTTGATTGCTCAGGCAGCCTTTTTCTGCTCGGCCTGGGCTTCGATGATGCCCATGACGTCGCTTTCCTTCATGATCAGCAGGTCTTCGCCATCGATCTTGATCTCCGTGCCTGACCATTTGCCGAACAGGATGCGATCGCCGACCTTGACGTCGAGCGCCTGGATCTGGCCGGCGTCGTTGCGCGCGCCGGGACCGACGGCGATGACCTCGCCTTCCTGCGGCTTTTCCTTGGCGGTGTCGGGGATGATGATACCGCCTTTGGTCTTTTCTTCGGATTCGACCCGGCGGACGAGAATGCGATCATGAAGCGGTCGGAACGACATGTTTTCCTCCAATGGACAAACAATGATGACGTTGTTCCCCCTCACCGGACCGGATGACCAGTCCGGGCGGGTGCAAAACCTCTCTTCGAGCATTTTGCGCGAATGATCTGGTTTGGCTATTTTTCGATTTCAAGAGAGCGAAACGAAAAAATTAGCACTCGCCCATGGCGACTGCTAAAAGGCTGTAACGGAGCAACAAACCGATCTTCACCGTTCAGACTTCATTGATGGTCGCAGGACTTGCGCCAACCACGCAGTCATAGAACGGAGATGAAGCGTGCGGTGTTCGTCGGATCTGGAACGTCAACTCAGCGGCTATGGCCTCACGACCGCCCATATCCTCTACCGTATCCCCGACTTTTCAGGCCGATGTCTGGCAAGACTACGATCTGGCTCCCGCATTTCCTGCGATGCACAGGTTCCTCGATTTCTGGCAGACGAGCCTCGACGGGCCGCTGCATTCCGTCCGCTGTACCCACCACCGTCTCATCGGCCGAGCAAATGGCGCCGCGTCGAGGGCGAGTTCAAGCTGCACTGAAACTTGAATCCGGATTTTTCCCTTCCTAGCTCTTGGGTGACCGAGGCTTGAACAGCTCGGTCACTATCGCACGTCTGTTGAGAGTGAGATCGATATGGAAGAGCAAATCGACAGCATCAAAGACCTCAGCATCGAGGAACGGGAAGAGGTCTTCGTCGACATCGCCCGCATCCTTGAGGGTACGGCACGTGAGGCCTTTGTCGAAGGCAACAGGCACTTTGCCGCACTTTCAGCCAATATGGCAGAAGCGATCCGCATCAATGCCGACGAACTTGCCCGCGACGATCCCAGAAATGCCGAGCGCGTTCTGCAACAGGCAAGCGCGATGATCTCGCAGTTCAAGGCTGTGCATCCCTACCCCTTGGTGAGCATGGCTGTCCACTGATCAGGCCGCTCGTCTCGCTTCCTTCGCCAATCGTTTGATCGCCTGTTCCAGCAAGCGCTGGCCGCTGCGCTAGGCCGTCCGAGGCCGACGTTTTTTCCAGCCCCGCCGGCACGGGCGGGATCCTGATCGCTTCAGATCGAGATCGAACTTCAGCTGTGTCCAGCTCCATGGCACGGATACGGTCGCGCCTGGCAGACCCCGTGGCGACAGGGCCCCGGCGCGAGCCTTGCCCCCGCGCCCAGATTATGGGCGGCACTCAAAGTTAACCCCGTCATCCGGGTCACCGTTGCCCTTGTAATGCGCATGTGACGGATAAGGGCAAAGCCGCCTTGTTCGTCCCGGAAACGCCGCTCCCGCAGCAACCACATGATCCGGTGCCTTCCCATTCTCCACCCAGTCGACGAGCTTGCTCAATAGGTCGAACTGATCGAGTGCCGCAGGCCCACCCCGGCAATGTGCCATGCCAGGGACAAGATACAGCTTTGACCAGTCATCCGGCCGAAGCTTGGTCTTGGTGGCCTTTTTCATGCGCTCAAAGAAATCGACCGTGTCGTTTGCCGAAAACCATGGGTCACTCATCCCATGAAAGAAGATGATCTTGCGGCCTTCGGAAGCAAACGAGCTGAGATCGGTCCACTGGTCGACATTGATCAACCGTTGCTGAGGATCGTCGATGTCCGCCTTTTGAATCGCATCGTCCACGTCGAAGTTGGTTGCGCGATTGTTGAACTGGCGATTGCGTTTGTCATCGAAGCGCATCAGTCCGGGGATGGCATCGGTGACACTCATCACGCCGGTATCGTAAGGGAATGCCGGATAGGCGGGCCGACCAGACGCATCATTGGTTGGAGAAAAGGTTTCGATGACGACGCGAACCTGATCCGGCCTCAAGCAGCCGCTGGTTTTGCTGCCGTTACAGACCAGTGTTGACGGATCGAACGTACAGGCGACGGGATTGCCGATCATTCCGTCCTCTATCCCGTCGAGCGCGTCACACGCTTTCAGGAGGCCGCTGAGAATGAGGTTTCTGTCCGTGTCCGTGAATGCCAGCGAGCGGTCGGGCGAGCCCTCTTTGCCGACCGGTGAGATCCGGTTCATGGCGACGTTCTTTGCAGCAAGCGACATGTTCGACCGGCCGGTTCGCATGGCGGGAGCGCCGGCTATGACGCCGTCGAACATGAGCGGAAATCTCTGAGCGGATGCCATCGCCTCACGACCGCCCGTGGAGCAGCCCGCGAAGTAGGAGTGATGGGGGGCTTTGCCGTAATAATGGGCGACGAGTGCTTTCCCGACCGCGGTGACCTTTTCGACAGACCAACCTGCAAAGTTGAGAGTGGCGATCTGGTCCGCCTTAAAGGAACTGTCCCAGGCTTCGCCCTTATGGCCGCTATCATGGGAAATGACCGCGAAGCCCCGGGACAGCGCGTTTCCAGCACCGGCTGCGATGTTGCCGACAGGCGGCAGCACGACACCGTTGAGGCCGCCTCCCCCTTGGACGAGGAGTTGCCCGGTCCAGGCGTCGGGTAAAGCAATGGAAAAGCCGATCGAATACGGTTTGCCATCAGCGCCGGTTCGACGCTCGAAATCCCCTTCTGCGAGACAGTACGCCGGCAGTTGACGAATATATTCGGTGCTACTGATCTTCAGATCTGATCCCGGCAACTGTGTGCCTCGCAAGCCAGCACATCCGACTTCAGATCCCTGCGCAGATGCAGATGTGCTCTGTCCGAACAAGATCGGCAGGATCAAAACGGATGTTGCGAAAAACGCTTTCATTCTACTTCCTCCCGGCCCGTCTCTCTCCACGCGGAACGTGATCGCATCAAAGATCAGGCTCCCTGTCAATCACCATCTTCCGCTTCAGGGTCACCCGTCACCACCTGCCAACATCGGCGTTGCTGGTAGGGGCTGGCGATCGCTGATGTGGTTGCTGGAAGCAAAATGCGCGCTTAGGCTAGGCTGCACTCATCGCAGCCATTCCACTGCTCTGTTCCGTCATAGGTCAAACCGCGCGAGCAGCACCGCCGATTGCCGGACGACGTGAGCCGGGACAGCCGCTTGTCTCTACGCAGTTTTCCCTTTGAGCGAGAGCACCACCGTCATGGTGTCGCTGTCTTGGTCGATAAGGCTGCGTGCCTGGAACGGCTCTTATTCGGACCTCTCAATGATGGCGTGAACAGTTAGGGCCATTTGTGCAGCGGCTTACCCGTATAGCCGAGTTGGGCCGAAATCTCCGCGGCCGTTTTCACCAGGAAAGGCGCGATCTCGGCAGCCTCCTTTGCCGACATGCGCATCGATGGCGCGCGTATGGCGATGCTGCCGGTCACGCATCCCGCGCTGTTCCAGATGGGAGCGCCGAGGCCGGAGACGCCGAGTGAGTATTCCTCGTTCTCGAAGCCCCAGCCGCGCTGCCGGATTGCCGCCAGCTCTGCCTTGAGCCCTTCCAGATTACCAATCGTATTGGGGGTATAGGTCTTGAGGCCCCCATCGAAAAGCCGCTCGAGCAGCGAAGGGTGGTCGAAGGCGAGCAGCGTCTTTCCCGCAGCGCCGGCATAGAGCGGAATCCTTCTGCCGACTTCGGACACCACCCGGACTTCCCGCGTGCATTCCTTCACAAGTTCGACGACGTTGAAGAGGTCGTGGCGGGCGGAGAGAAGCACCGTTTCATTGACCTGCCTGGCGAGATCTTCAAGGTGCGGTTCGGCGACCTGCAGCACTTCGAGGCGGGAATACCGCAGGCCGGCGATATCCCTCAGGGCAGGGCCAAGGCTATAGAGCTTTGAGGCGAGGTTCTGCTCTACCCATTGGGCGCGCATCAGCGTCTTCAAGATGCGGTGGGTCATCGCCTTGTCCATACCGGTTGCACGGGCGAGATCGGACACGCCCCATTCCGGCTGCTCCTCGAATTTGTGGACGAGCTTGACGGCATTTTCCACGGCGCGCATGACTCTGCCTCTCCGATATAGAATGTTTCTATATAAACAACAAATGCATAATAATTGCAAGAGAATGGTGAGAAATACAGTTGACGATGGCAATTCCTCTGCTAATTTTTTTGGAGACATGCCAATAAAATGAAGCTGTTGACTATATAGATACACCATGGGCAACCAATCAGGAAGGAGGAGTCTGTTGGACGCAGCTTGCGAAAAGGCAAAATTGGTCGGCATCGGGGCCCTCGTCGGCGCGATCGATTGCGACGTGCATCCCCGCGCGCCCTATACGCGCGAACTGATGCCCTATTTCGACGCGCACTGGGCCGATACGGCCAAGCATCGCGACATCCTGATGCGGGAGCTGACGTCCTTTCCGCCGAATGCGCCGCTGATGCGCCGGCCCGATTGGGGCGTGAAGGGCGAGTCCGGTGCTTCGCTCGAAACCGTGCAGGCACAGGTTCTCGACCGCTGGAGGCTGAAGGCCGCGATCCTCACCCCCGTCTTCTCGGGCAGCATGATGCACGACCCATTTCTCGGCGAGGCGCTTTGCCGGGCGCATAACGACTGGATCCGAGAGGCGTGGCTCCAAAAGGATGAGCGGCTGCGCGCCTCGATCGTCGTCAATCTGGGGCGTCCGGAAGCGGCTGCGGCCGAGATCGATCGTGTGGCTGCGGATCGTCGTTTCGTACAGATCATCATTCCCGTCCAGACGGAAATTCCAATTGGCCGGGCGGTCCATAAGCCGATTTTCACAGCGGCGGTGCGCCACGGCCTGCCAATTGGCCTGCATGCCGGCAGCATGTTCCGCAATCCGCCCTCGCAGAGCGGTTTCTATTCCACTTTTTCGGAGGATTATGCGGCCCATATCTCCGCCTTCACCGCGCAAGTCGCGAACCTCATTTCGGAAGGCGTTTTCGCTGAATATCCGGAATTGAAAGTGGTACTGATCGAGTCCGGTGTGAGCTGGATGCCGCCCTTCATGTGGCGGTTCTCGAAGGACTGGCGCGGCGTGCGCAACGAGGTGCCGTGGGTCGACCGCAGCCCGGCCGAGATGATGCGCGATCACGTGCGTCTGACGACGCAGCCATTCGATGCTCCGCCGGAGGCGGTCGCCAAGGTCGTCCAGCAATTCGGCTCGTCCGACATGCTGCTCTTCTCTTCAGATTACCCACATTGGAATTTCGACGGAGACGCGGTGGTCCCCGACGGCATGCCGCAAGAGCAGCTGAAAAAGATGCTGGTCGACAACGTGCTCGCAACCTATCCCCGCCTGAAGGCGTGACATCGGGAGGTCGAAATGAACGAGGCCGTAAAGATATTCGCAACCAGTCCCCGCGCGGAGACGCGCGTGGAACTGATCGATTGCGACATTCATCCCTATCCGAGGACCAGAGCCGACCTTTACCAGTTCCTCCCGAAGGAATGGCGGGAGCATGTCGAGACTTATGGAGCTCGCGGTTCCCAGCCATTCCTGGGAATGATGCATATCCCGCGCGTCCAGCAGAACCGGCTGGATTCCATGCCGGAGACTGGACCGGCCGGCTCAGATCTCAAGCTGATGCAGGAGCAGCTCCTGGATTTCTATGGCATCCGGTACGGCATTCTGCAGCCCTTCGGGCCGGGCGGCGGTGGCAACCTGTTGCATCCGGGCCTCGCGAACGCCGTCTGTTCGGCGGTCAACGAATGGCAGATCGCCTACTGGCTCGATCCCGAACCGCGGCTCAAGGGTTCCGTACTTTTGCCACAGGAGGATGCGGTCGCATCGGTGGTGGAGATCGAGCGCTATGCGGGCAATCCGCAGTTTGCGCAGATCGCCCTGCACGCACGCTCCGCCGAACCGCTCGGCAGGCCGAGATACTGGCCGATCTATGAGGCGGCGGAGCGAATCGGCATGCCCGTCACCATCCATTCCTCCGGTTATGGACAATATACGCCCTCGGGCGCCGGCTGGATGTCCTTCTATATCGAGGAGCATCATTCCTACGCTCACACGATGCAGACGGCGATCATCAGCATGATCATGGAAGGCGTCTTCGAGCACTTCCCGAAGCTGAAATTCGCGGTCGTTGAAGGCGGCTTCGCCTGGGCGCCGCCGCTTGGTTGGCGGCTCGACAAGATCTGGGCGAAGAATCGCAGCGAAGTGCCGCATGTGAAGCGCCCACCGTCCGAATACATGCGCTCGAACGTCTGGTACGCAACCCAGCCGGTAGAGGAACCGGAGGTCGCCAGCCAGGTCGGCGATATCATCGACTGGATCGGCGCCGAGCGGCTGCTCTTTGCGACCGACTACCCGCATTGGGACATGGACGATCCGCGTTACGCCTTCAAGTTCCCGCTCGACAAGGAAACCCAGCGCCGCATCTTCTCGGCCAATGCGAAGGAGTTCTATGGCTTTGCGTGAGCGGGAACGGCATGTGGTCGCCAGGGTGGAAGAGGTCCAGCCCGGCAAGCCTTTGGTCCGGCAGGTGAAGGGCCGGCAGATCGGCATTTTCAACGTCGATGGCGAATTTTACGCGTTGCACAACCGCTGCCCCCATCAGGGCGCGGAACTCTGTCGCGGCCGCATCACCCATCTCGTGCAGGCAAAGCTCGCGGGCGAGATCGAGACGAGCCGTCACGGTGAAATCCTCAAATGTCCCTGGCATGGCTGGGAATTCGACATTCGCACCGGCCAGTCCTGGTGCGATCCCGGCTCCATGTATGTGCGCCAGTTCGGCGTGAAGGTGGAGCCGGGCGCGACGCTGGTGAAGGGGCCTTACGTGGCGGAGACGTTTCCCGTGACCGTGGAGGAAAATTACATCGTCGTGGAGATGTAACGGTTCGGCAACCGCCGAGAGGAGGCGATGCTGGATGCTGCGGGATAGAGCCCCGCTTCAATCGATGAGACAAGGGAGGAAATCATGTCTCGTTACTGGGTGAGGAGTGCATTGGGCGCCGCGACCGCGGCGATTATTTCCCTATCGATCTGCAATGCCGCGCAGGAGACTGAAACGCTGCGCATGCTGATGCCCTGGAACCAGACGAGCGCCGGTAATATCGCCGTTGGCAATCTTCTGATGAAGATCATCGAGGATGATACGGGCGGGGAGGTTAAGGTCCAAAAGTTCGACAACGGCGTCGTGCCGCCCTTCGAACAGCTCGAGCCAGTGATGAGCGGCGTCTTCGACCTACACTACACCAATCCGTCCTATCATGCCGGCGACACGGTGATCGGCCAGATCATGGACACGGTCGTGGCGGATGCGACGAGGCGTCACTCCTCCGGTCTCTGGGATATGATCGACAAGGCCTATCAGAAGCGGAACCTGAAGCTCATCGCGGCAGGCCCCTCAACAGGCTTCCAGTTCTTGGTGCGCAGCGATGTCAGCGCCGAAGGCACGCTTTCCGGCATGAAGATCCGCAGCAATCCCGCCTATGACGGAACGATCCGTGCGCTTGGCGGCGCGCCGGTGCAGCTTCCGGTGAACGAAGTCTATACCGCGATGGAAAAGGGCCTGATCGATGGTACTGCCTTTCCCGTCCATGGCGTCGTTTCGGCCAAGATCGGCGAAGTGTCGAAGTTCCAGATCCGCCCGACTTTTGGTCAGGGCACGGCACTGGTGGTGATGAACCTCGACAAGTGGAATGCTCTGTCGCCCGAGCTTCAGCAGAAGATGCTCGCCGCCGGCCGCCGCTTCGAGGATGAATGTTACAAAGTGGTTGCCGATATTGCCGCTGCCGACGAGGCGGAATTGGTCAAGGAAGGTGTGCCGACCAAGCGCCTCGGCGAAAAGGCCGCTGCCGAGATCAACCAGTATTACAATCAGGGTCTCTGGGATCAAGCCACCAAGAACGGCGGTGAGGAAGCCGCAGCCCTCATCAAATTCGTAAAGGACAACGACCTCGTTTTCAACGGGTTCTGACATTTCCATCGCCGCAGCGGCCACCCCGCTGCGGCGTGTCTTTTCTGAAAACAGCGAGGGGATACCATGTCCGTATTGTCGCAGTTGGCCAAGCTGCACGACCGAGTGACCCATATCGGCGCGGTGATCTCGGCGATCTTCATCGCGGCGATCAGCCTTCTTTATTGCAGCGAAGTGGTCACCCGCTATTTCCTGCATACCCCGAGCAGTTGGACCGCCGCCGTCGCCATCTATCTGATGCTGGGTGCAGTCCTCCTGATGATGCCTTATTTGGTTATGGCCGAGGATCACGTCTCCATCACCATCGGCAACTATCTGCCGCCGCGGGCTGCGCATGTCCTCGCCATCGGGGTTCTTGCCATCTGCGTCATCGTCTGCGGTATTTCCACCTTCATTTCCGCCGAGGAGGCGCTGCGTGCCTTCCGGCGCGGAGTGCGGACGACGGACACGCTGTTCATCCCCAAGTGGTGGCTGCTGGCGCCGATCGTTTACGGACTGGGCAGTTCAACCATCCATTTCGCCCGCCATTTCGTGCGGCTTGTTTCAACCAAGACAGCGCCGAGCGCCGAGGTCTTCCTTGCTTAGTCTACCCTGGTACATGACGCTCGGCGGCATTTTCGGCTCGGTCATCGCGCTGACCTTCGCCGGGCTTCCGGTTTTCGTCGTCTTCCTATTGATCAATGTGGCGGGGATTGTTTTCGTCCTCGGCCCGTCTGCTTTCGGCATGTTCGCCAACAGCCTTGTGGCCACGCTGACGAGCGAGGCTTTCATCGCCGTTCCGCTCTTCCTGCTGATGGGAGAGATGCTGTCCCGCTCCAGGGCGATCGATGAGCTCTACGAAGCTTTCGATTCCATCCTCGGCCAGATGCGTATCCGGCTCTATGCCCTGTGCACGCTGGTCGCGACGGCGATGGGGACGGTTTCGGGATCGGCCATGGCGGATGCGGCCATGCTCGGCCGTTCCATCTATCCCGGCATGGTCGCGCGGGGCTATGACAAGAAGATGTCGACAGGACTGATCCTCGCGGGATCGACCATCGCACCGATCATTCCGCCGAGTGTCCTGACGGTGGTGTTGGCGACGCTCGCCAATGCCTCGATCGCCGAGATGCTGATTGCCGGCATTCTGCCGGGCCTGCTGCTTGCGGCCCTTTACATCGCCTATGCCTATATCCGTGTTCTGATCGACCCTTCCAAGGCGCCGCCCTTGGACACGACGATCCATCGGACAATCGGCGACCGGATACGTGGGCTGATGCGGATGTTCCCGTTCGTCTTCGTGATGTTTGCCGTGATCGGCCTGATGTTGGCAGGTATTGCAAGCCCGACTGAGTCGGCCGCGATGGGGGTGCTCGCTACGGTTCTCGTGTCGCTTTGGTTGCGCACCTTCAGCTGGCGGATGATCTGGGTCTCGATGATGGGAGCAGCAAAGATCTCCGGTTCCGTCTTTGTCATCATCATGAGCGCCAACCTGTTTGGACAGCTTCTTTCCTTCACTGGCGCAACCGAGCAGATGGTGACGATCGTCGAGGGCTGGGACGTAGCACCCTGGCTTGTCTTCCTCATGCTGATGGCAATCACACTGCTTGCCGGCATGTTCCTCGGCGCAACGGAATGGATGCTGATCTCGGTTCCGGTCTTCACGCCGATCATCGCATCGGTCGGCTTCGATCCGATCTGGTTCTGGACGCTTTACCTGATCAACGTCGTGACCGGCGGCATGACCCCGCCGTTCGGCATGACGATGTTCGTCTTCAAGGCGGCGGTGCCGGGCAGCAATATCATCGATATCTACAACTCGACCTGGCCGTTCGTGGCTGTGATCTTTTTCGGCATCCTGATTATGGCGGTCTTTCCCGAGATCGTACTGATCCTGCCGCAACTGATGCGATGAAGGCGACGAATAGGCGACCGCCGTCCGGCGGCGGGACAGCGAGAGCGGATGTGCCGTATCTGAAGCGAGCGCGTCGGGTGCAACTTGGAGAGCATGGAATGGCAAGGATCACTTACATCGAATTCGGCGGCAAGGAACACGTGATCGACGTGCCGGACGGTGCGACTGTGATGGAGGGAGCGCGCGACAACGGCATTCAGGGCATCCGCGCCGATTGCGGCGGCGCCTGCGCCTGTTCGACATGCCATGTCTATGTCGATCCGAGCTGGATGGACCGCCTGCCGCCGCCGGGGGCAATGGAAGAGGATATGCTGGATTTTGCTTATGAGCCGGACCCTGCCCGCTCGCGCCTGACATGCCAGCTGCGGGTCTCGAACGCGCTTGATGGTCTCGTGGTGCAGATGCCGGAAATGCAGAGCTGAAAATCACCCGGAGTTGAAAGAAAGGCCGACGCAATCGTCCAGAACACCGAAACGCAAATTCAAAAGAGCTTGGCGCCGTCTCTTGCCGCGCGGCTTCAGGTAATGTTTCCATCTGGACAGATCGCCGCTCGTATGGTGGCTATGCCGAGATGGCCAGCTGTGTGAGCATTCGAATGCTTGCCCTTCCGACCGGAAGCATTTTTCGGCTTGGGGCCGGCGGCGGAACCTTGCTCCCCCGGGTCGGCAGGTCGTTGTGCTCTGTATCACTGCACCGCCTCCGGTGCGGGCGAGCGGTATCAAACCGAACGCCGTGTCGACGGTCGAACGTCTCCCCGATGGCTGGACTGCGGACAGAGCAGCATGCTGCTCGACCGCAAGGACCGCGCCATTGCTATCGTCATGCCAGCATCCGCAACAAACACGCGCCCGCCGATCCTCCTTCTACAACTTTCGAGGAGCGATTCAGGGGCTGGTTCCGGCTCGTCAATCGTGCGAGAAGGGGCAACGGCGATATGGTCAAGGGAGGATATTGACCATGAGAAGCAGCAGCGTTCCGACCTTTAATGACAGAACCTGGGCCTTGCCGGTCGTGATCAGGTACGGATACGGTAAACCGGAAGAAGTGCATGGGCCACGGGAGGCTATGGAATGCCTTGATGCCTGGCCTTGCGAAGAAGGCGAATATTTCGTGATCGCGCGGCGCACATGCATCGCTGCAATGCGGCGCAGGAGTGCGCTCGACGAAGCGAGGGAGACGTTCGTCTCCGCGGCAATCGAGGCGGATATTCTCGCACATACTCATTGAAATATCTCTTCTCGCATCGGTTCGGAGCTCGTCCATACGTGCGGACAATTGTTCGCGCCGAAGTGGGAGGCATTTCAAAATGAACCTGCAAATCAGAACCGGCCAAGCACGCTGACCCACGCCCGTTTAAGTGCACCGGGTATGGATACCGGAAATGGTCCGGGCGATAGTTCGATCGCTGTTTACAAGCTCACAGCGGTCTCATTCTGCTCATAAGGGATCGCCAGCCTGGCGATCAGCCCTTGGGGATGCCGATCTATCAGTTCCAGTTTCCCGTGATGCGCCTGCACGATCTCGGCGACGATGGACAGTCCCAGGCCGAAGCCGCCATCCGTCCCTCCTCGAGCCGCATTGACCTTGTAGAAGGGCTCAAGCACCCGCTCGCGATGCTCGGCGGGAATGCCCGGCCCATCATCCGCGACATCGATGATGGCTTCGCCAGCCGTCGCGCGGAGTTCCACCTTGACGCGATTTGCGAATTTCGTCGCATTGTCGCACAGGTTCGTCACTGCGCGTGTAACCGCAAGCGGCTTAAAGCTCGCAATCAATCGCGCAGGCCCGCGATACGTGACATCATGGCCCATGTCGGCGAACTCGTCGCAGACCGTCTGCAGAATCGATGTAAGGTCGGCGCGCTGGAATGCTTCACGCTGGTGATTGTCCCGCAGATAACTGAGGCTTTCCTTCAAGAGCCGGTCTATTCGCTCGATGTCCGTGAGCAGGGCTTCCCTGACTCCGTCTTCGTTCACTCTATCCGCACGAAGCCTCAATCGCGTCAGCGGCGTTCTGAGATCGTGGCTGATGCCGCGGAGCATTCGGGTGCGTGCATCGACCATCGTCGAGATGCGGCGCTGCATCCCGTTGAGCGCACGCGCAAGTGCGACGATCTCGACGCTTCCACGCTCCTCGAAGAGTGCCGGTCCGAGGGAGATATCCGCCTTCATCGCCGCAGAGGCAATCCGGCGCAGCGGGCGGGTGATCGCCCAGACGGCAAAAATGGAGAACAGGATGATCAGCGTAACCGTCGCCACCAGGTAGTTCGAGCCAAATCGCAGGGCATCGTTGCGAACAAAGCTTTCGGGCAGCAGTTCCATGACGAGCAGCGTTTCGTCGTCGATCTTGGCGGCGAGAACGCGCTTACCGCCGACGAAGGTTCTCCAGCCTCCGAATGGTATGGGCTGGTCTTCGGGAGGCAGGAGCCGATCGATCACAACCTGGATGAAAGGCTCGTCCGGCGACGTAGTGGTGAAATCGTCAAAATATGAGAGCGGACGCAGGACAAAACTCTGCCCGCCGCGATTGGCCGCCGCCAAGACCGAGCTTCTCTCCTCGGGCGTAGCCGTTGCCAAGACCGAGGCAATCGCCGAAATGCGAGCAGACATACCTTCCAGATCAGGGGCGTTGTATTCGTCCCGCACCCAGGCTTCAAGTGCCGATCCCATGACGAAGCCAATGATCAGGCAGACGAAAATGACGGCGATGATCTGGCCATGAATGGTCGAGATCAACCGGGAGATCCGAAATCCCAAAACGCCTCCTTCGGTTCGATGCCTGCTGGTGACCTGAAACGGTCCTTATCGCAGACCGGATGCCGCGGAGAATAGGGCCTCCCGCGGAAACCGAAGATTAAGTTTTGTGTCGATCCGCGGCAAATGTGCCGGGAACCGCGCCTCGGCAGGCCTGGCCGCAACAAAGCGTAACACAAAGACATGCTGAGCAGGATTGAGCCATGGCAGGAGGACGGTGTTGCAAGCACGGTCCTCGGCGGGTGCCGATGGCTTCCTTGTCAAATCACTGGAGCACCCATGTCTTTTATCCAACTGACCGATCGGCGACTTCGATCAAGCGCCCTATGCCTCACCTTCGTGCTCGCCGGCACGGCTTCGAGCGTACTCGCCGCCGACGCGACCCTTGGGGCACAAACCCCGGAACCGCCATTCGATCAGGAGCGGTTCAACAATGAGAAGCCGCAGCGAAACTGGAGCCTCATTGTTGGCGGCGGCGCGATCTACGAACCGGAATATGAAGGCGGCGACAAGTTTGAAGTGCAGCCCATACCGGTGATCGTCTTCACTTACGGCGGATGGCTGGAGATCGATCCAGGAGGCGTGACGATCACCCCCCTCCGGCACGACGGGTTCACGCTTGCCGCCAAGGTCGGCTACGAAGGCGGACGGGACGAGGACGACGCGGACCGTCTCGATGGACTGGGCGACATCGATTTTGCCGCAAGAATCGGCGCCAAGGCCTCCTATAGCTGGAAAGGCTTCGAGTTCTATGCCAGCGTCGACCAGACGATCGATGGAAGCGAGAGTCTGATCGGAACCTTCGGTGCAGAATATCAGGCGCCCGTCACCGAGCGCCTGATCCTCGGCGCCGGTGTCGAGGCTGTCGTCGCGAATGACAAGCATATGGAGGCCTATTTTGGCGTCAACGCAGCCCAGTCGGCGGCATCCGGCCTTCCCGAGTACAAGCCGAATGCTGGCCTCAAGCGTGTCAACGTCTCAGCCTCCGCCGCCTATATGCTGAGCGAGAACTGGTTGATCCGCGGTCAAGCGAGCCTTGGCATCCTGACGGGCGATGCCGCCGACAGCCCAATCGTGGAGGAGAAGCTGCAGCCCTCTACATCGGTGTTTGTCGGTTACAAGTTCTGAACTAGAAGAATGCGACAACGAGCCGGGCAACACACCCGGCTTTTTTGTTGCGACGGTCAGCCCTGCTCGACCTTCGCCGTGAACATGTAGCCGCCGAGCCGGACCGTTTGCAGCAGGACCGGGTTCCTGGGATCCGCCTCGATCTTCTGCCGCAGACGGCTGATATGGACATCGACGCTGCGTTCGATCGGGCCGGCAAGGCCGGTATGCGTGAGGGAAAGAAGTTCTTCCCGGGTGATGACACGCCCCGGATTGCGGCAAAATGCCAGCAGCAAGTCGAACTCCGTCGTCGTCAGCGCAACGCGGGCATTGCTGGGGTCGTGCAATTGCCGGCGCAGCGGATCGATCTGCCACCCTTCGAAGCGCAGCTTGCGCTGGGCGGAGCTATTCACCAATCCGTAGGACGCCCGCCTCAGGAGGCTGCGGATACGGGCAACGACCTCCCGGGGGCTGAAAGGCTTGGTCACGTAGTCATCGGCACCCACTTCCAGTCCAACGATGCGGTCGACTTCCTCCCCAAGCGCAGTCAACAGGATGATGGGCGTGGTCTTCTCCGAGCGAATACGCCGGCAGATGCTCAGGCCGTCTTCTCCGGGAAGCATGACGTCCAGGATGATGAGGTCGAAATCATTGTTGCGCAGCAGAGATTGCATCACATGGCCGTCTTCGGCGACAGTGGGCATCATCCCGCTTTCCTGCACGGTGAGCGCGAGAAGATTGCCGATCTCCGGATCGTCTTCGACGATCAGAATTTTCGCGTTCGCGGAACTCGATTGCATGCCGCCTTCCTTGCTTGAACTCGCGCACAAATGCATGCGACGTACACTGCAAATATTTCGCTTTATTAAGTTTTGTTGCGGCGATTGGAAAGGCGGTGCAAGCCCGGACCGCATATCGGTGCAATCGCTAGATCGGCAGAGTCCATAGCACCGGCAAAAAGCCCGCGGATTGTGCGAGCTTGATGAGCTCT
Organism: Neorhizobium descurainiae; assembly: GCF_051400715.1. Taxonomy (NCBI): domain Bacteria; kingdom Pseudomonadati; phylum Pseudomonadota; class Alphaproteobacteria; order Hyphomicrobiales; family Rhizobiaceae; genus Neorhizobium; species Neorhizobium descurainiae. The sequence goes on along the minus strand of NZ_JBLFFK010000007.1, from coordinate 228,809 downwards.
ATGCCGATCCAAGCGGCAAGGAAGACCATCCCGTCTTTCAAACTGCCGAGGGCGCTCGCCGAGCGAAGGGGCGTATCCTCGCATTCCCGCCACAGGGAAAGATCCGGCCAAAGTCTCGGAATGGCCTGCCGGTATTCCTCAAAACGTTGACCATATCGGCTGGCAAGGTAGGCCTCCTCGCCCCGCATGGCCATGTCGAATGCCAGATAAGCCGTCAGCGTGATCGCGCCCATGGACAATAGGCTGCCGGTTTGCGCGGCGACCCCGACGATGCCGATCAAGCTGAAGAAATACAGCGGGTTGCGCATCATCGAATAGGGCCCCGAGGTGACGAGCTCGGAATTCTTGCGTCCGCCGATGTAGAACAAGGACCAGCCTCGGCCCGCGATGGCGATTAGGATCGCAAATGCCCCGGTGATCTCGAAAATTGCGCTTACCAGCGGGAGGGTGGGTGGTGTCGATGTGACTGCCAGCAGGCAAAGCGCGAGGCCGCCCGCGGCCCGAAGCGCGTTGATGCGATAGCGCTGCAAGAAAGGAGTTTGGACATCCGTCATATGTCGTTCGAGGCCTCTTGGGAATTCGATTGTTTTCTTCCCACGGACGCTCTCGCTTTCGCTTAACGATATGTTTCCCACTGTTAAGGGTTGTTGAGAAACGTGACAGGGGGGATCAGCCGGGCTGATCCCCCCTGTCAGTGCACACCGTCGAGATAGACGGTGCGATCTTCAGCGTTCCTTGAGACCGGCTTCAGCCGACTGGAGGAGAGGTCTGAAAAGCCGGCCCAAGCGGTCGTCGAGATCCGACAGAATGAGGTGCGACGAAGGGATTACGATCAGCGACAGCGCCGTGGACATGAGAAGCCCGCCGATGACGGCGATCGCCATGGGAGCTCGGAATTCACCGCCGTCTCCGACGCCAAAGGCAGACGGCAACATGCCGCCGGTCATCGCCAAAGTCGTCATGATGATCGGACGAACTCGTTCAAGACACGCCCCCACGGTGGCCTCCACCCGGGGCAGGCCGTCCGCTTCCCGTTCCAGGGCAAAGTCGATCAGCATGATGGCATTCTTAGTCACGATGCCCATCAGCATCAGTATGCCGATCACAACGGGAAGCGATATCGCGTTCCCGCTCAGCAGAAGCCCCGCGGCAACGCCGCCGATCGACAGTGGAAGAGAGGCTAGAATGGTCCAGGGCGCCAGAACGCTGCCGAACAGCAGGATCAGCACGACCAGAACGAGCATAACGCCTGCCCCCATGGCGACTGCAAAACTTTCGAACACTTCGCCTTCAGTGTCGGAATCGCCGGTGGCCTGTATCCGCACCCCATCGGGAAGGTTCTTCACGCTTTCCAGCTGAAGCAAGCGATCGCGGCCCTGGCCCGATGTCAGGCCCTCGACCATGTCCGCACCGATTTCAATCCGGCGCTGACGGTCGAAACGGTCGATCGCTGCAACGGTTTCGTCAAAGCTGATTTCCGCAACCGCGGACAACGGTACCTGGCTTCCGTTTGTCGAGGGTACGCTCAACGTTTGAAAGATCGGCAGCTGGCCGCGTGCAGCACGGTCGAGAACGACCCGTATCGGGATCTGACGCGACACGTCGATGAAGTTCGCCAGCCTGCTGTCGACGTCGCCGATCGTGGATATCCGAATTGTGCTGGCAATGGCTGCGGCAGAAACCCGGAGCGTTGCCGCCTTGTCGGTCAGCACCGTCATCCTTAGTTCCGGTCGCATGGCGATATTGTCGCTCGCCGGATTGACGAAGCTCTTGTCGTTCGACATTTCGCGCAGGAGCGCATCGGCGGCATTCTGCACGGCCTCACCGTCGCTCCCCAATACGGCGAATGACAGGTCACGCTCTCCGCGATTATTGAGAAATCTGAGGCGAGCGTCGGGAATGGAAGCGAGCATCCTTTCGATATCCGCTTCGACGGAAAAAGATGACCGCGACCGCTCTGTCTTGTGCAGGAGGTCGATCGAGATGACGGTGTAGCGCACGTCCTGCTGACCGCCCATGCTCGATCCCGCGCGCGCAAGGACGCCCTCCACCTCCTCGAACTTGGTGACACGGGCCGCAATCTCATCCGTTACCGTCCGGGTTTCTTCAAGAGTTGTGCCCGGCGGCAGCTCGACAGTGAGCGTCAGCCGTCCCATGTCTTCGTCCGGCAGGAAGGTGGTCGGCATCGACGTCAAGGCGATAATCGAAACCGCGAAAAGGCCGAAAGCAGATCCGACGGTCAGCCATTTCCAGCGAAGGCTCATCCTCAGCAGGGCTTCATAGGCGAATGTCAGCCGGCTCTTCTCTTCTCCCGCTGCCGCACGATTGGTCATGAAGTAGGCCACCATGATCGGCGTAATCAGCCGCGCGACCAGGAGAGAGAAGAACACCGCGATGGCGACCGTCAGGCCAAATTCCCGAAAATAGAGGCCAACGACGCCGCTCATCAGACCCACCGGCGCGAAGACAGCGATGATCGTTGCGGATATCGCGATGACCGCGAGGCCGATTTCGTCGGAAGCATCCAGGGCCGCCTGATATGCAGATTTCCCCATGTTGCGGTGGCGGACGATATTCTCGATCTCGACGATCGCGTCATCTACCAGAATGCCAGTCACCAGCGTAATTGCCAGCAGGCTCAGGATGTTGAGCGAAAAACCGAGAAGATCGAGGGCGAAGAATGTGGGGATGATCGAAAGCGGCAGCGCGACGGCAGCGACGATGGTCGCGCGCCAATCGCGCAGAAACAGAAACACGACGACAATCGAAAGTGCGGCTCCCTCAAGCAGCGTGTCCATCGCCGAGCGGTAGTTCCCCGCCGTGTAGGAGACATTGTCATCGACAAGCCGAAAGCGGACGCCAGGGTTTCCAACGCCCAGTTTCGCAACGGCTTTGGCGACCGCATCGGCGACAGCCACATCGCTTGCGCCTTGAGAGCGATAAATGGAGAAACCGACGATGTCATCGCCATTCAACGTCGCGAACGCGCGAGGCTCTGCGATCGTATCGCGGACGCTGGCCACATCCGCCAGTCGTACGCTGTTTTCGCCCGAGAGGGCCAGGCGCTGTTCGGCAAGCTCCGCCACCGTCTTTGCCGCTGCCGCGGTCGTCAGAACCTGCTCATTGCCATCGATGTCGCTGCGGCCGCCGGAGCGGTCGAGCTGGGTTTGCATGATCGCCTCGTTCACCGCGCTGACGGAGAGCGATAGCGCCTGCAATCTATCAGCATCGAGCTCCACATGGATTTCGCGATCGGCGCCGCCGATCCGCTCTACGCGCCCTACTCCAGCCAGAGCCTGGAGATCACGGGTGAGAATATCGTCGACGAACCAGGAGAGTTCCGCCACTGTCATGTCCTGACTGGCGACCGCATAGGTGACGACGGACTGCGCCTCCTCCTCGATCCGCTTAATCACCGGCTCGTCTATGGTGCTGGGCAGATCGCCCCTTATGCTGGCGACCGCATCCCGCACGTCGTCCATCGCCCGATCGGGTGAAACGGAACCAAGCTCGAATTCCACGGTTGTCACGGACCGGCCCTCGCCGATGGTCGAAGCGAGTTGCTTGATGGCGGGCAGAGAGGCGATTGCGTTTTCGATCAGCCGCGTCACTTCGGTCTCCAGCTCGATCGGAGTCGCTCCCGACTGTTCGATGGTGACGCTGACGGCCGGTTCGATGATCGTCGGGAAGTAGGTGACGGGCAAACGGGTAAAGCTGTAAAGTCCGACGGTGGTCAACACCACGAACAGCAGGATGGACGGAAGAGGATTACGGATGGCCCAAGCCGAGATGTTGCCGTTCTTCACTGCACGACCTCCTCGCCGTCCATGTCCGGAAGCGACGCCAGACGATCTCCCGGCCGGCGGCTCAACGCGGCGATGACCGGCTGGACCTTTTCCTGAGCCTTCAGGAAACCGCCGGACTTCAGGACGACCATTTCTCCGTCGCTCACACCGTCCACGATCTCCACGAAGCCATCTTGCCGCGCACCGACAGTCACGCTGCGAACGTTCACGATCCCTTCCTTGACGACGAAGACACTACTCATGCCGCTCGTGGTTTTGACGGCGCTCCCCGGCAGCAGAATGTTGCGGCGCGAGGAGGTGTTAATGCTGCCGCGGGCGAAAAGACCTGGCGGCAGCCCTTCGTGCGCATCGAGTTCGATGCGCACCTCACCACTGCGCGTTGCCGGATCCAGTTGCGCGGCGTTCAGTCTCAACGTGCCGCCAAGCGGACCATCGCGCCCAGGCAGGGTGATGTCCGCGCGCATTCCCTCATTGAGTCCCATGAAACTGGTTTCGGTAATCTGGGCGACGAACTCCACGACGGCATCTTTCGCGATGACGAAAAGCGGGCCACCAGAGCTCGATGTCATGGCGCCGATACGTGCATTTCTTTTCAGGATGAGCCCTGCGTCCGGGGCCCTGACCGTGCTTCGTTCGATCGTCAGCTCGATCTCCTTCCGTTCGCGCGAGATGAGCTCTGCGTCCGCCTCTGCCAGAGCAAGCGATTGCCGCGCGAGTCCCAGTTCCGCAACGGCGCGTGCATGGGCGTTCTGATGTTCGTCCAACACCTGCTGGGAAACCGCGCCTTTGGGCTGAAGCGCACGACTGCGCTCCAAAATCTTTTTGGCTTCCGCTTCGCCGACCAGCGCTACCTCGAGCTTGCTTGCTTCCACAGAAACGGCGGCCTTGGCCCGCAGGATGTTGACCGAATTCTTCTCAAGCAGCATCCGGGCATCTGTGGTGTCGAGCACGGCCAGCGCCTGTCCCTTTTCGACAAGTTGGCCGGCTTCGACCAGAATCTGTTCAATCGCCTGCCCCTGAATCGACGGATGAACCTGAATCTCCTCCCTGGCAGCGAGCGAACCTACAACAGGGATCCGTTCTGTCACCGCACTTTGCCTTGCAACGACCACCGTGACAGGCATCGCCTCTTGGGCCTGAGATACGGCCAGGACGCCAAGCCAGAGGAGCACGGCGCCCGTCGCTGGACGCGCATGTGATTTGATTGATCGAGATATCCCACCCATGAAACGACCTTCCGTTTGACCAGGAGGCAATTGCCTCATGGCGATCGAATGAGACCGTAGCGATTGCGCGCGGTTATCAGTGTGTCGTCACATTAAGAAACGTTACGCCGCTCCCGGAGATCGCGTGCGCGCATGCACTTCCGATGTCTGGCCTTGCATCTAGTTTAAAGCGACACACCGAAGCGGGATGCGAAGAGTATCTTTAGGCGGGTGGCATCCTCGGCCTCGACCACAGGATCGGTAAGCGAGATCCAGCAATCGATATAATGCTGCGGCGCGTAGATATGGCCGTAGCCGACAGGCGAGGTGGTCGCGATCATCATGTCGAACAGAAGCTGAAGCATGGTTACGACCGGTATCCAGGTGAGCTCCGGCGAGACATCGGGAGCGCGTGGCGGCTTCATCCATTGCGGCTCTCGGAATGCCGATGAGGCGCTGAAGAACACGACCGGATCACTCGCATATTGCAGATATACCAACCTCAGCGGCCCCCAGGGGGCAGCGCTCCGGTCAGGTGCATGTTCCTGATTGGCAAAGCGGATGACCGATCCGTCGCGGAAGGTCGGAAGCCATTCCGGCGTATCGGGATTGCGACCCGCGATAGCTGTTTTCCATTTGGTGCTGCGGAAGGGAGGGCCGCTCCACAATGCGCCGTTGATCGGATCCCCGACGACATTGTAGATGTCGAGTGACTGCTGCGAGTTCAAGGCACCGAGGCTCAGCCCATGCAGATACAGTTTAGGGCGTTTATCGCGCGGAAGATGGGACCAATAGCCATAGACCGCATCGAAAAGATCACTCGCAGCTTCCTCGCCCTGCTCCGGTTCGAACAGAAGCGAAAGCCAGCTCGTGAGGTAGGAATATTGCACGGCAACGCTCGCAACGTCACCGCGCTGGAGATATTCGAGCGTATCGATCGCGGCAGGGTCTACCCATCCCGTGCCGGTTGGCACGATCACCACCAGTAGAGATCGATCGAACCCACCCTGTCGCACCAGTTCCTGGAGCGCCAGCGCTGCACGCTCCTTGCTCGTCTCGGCATTGTTCAGCCCGGCATAGACCCTGATCGGCTCTTGCGCGGCACCTCCCCAGAAGGTTCCGATCTCCGCGGCCTGGGGTCCTGACGCAACGAAATGGCGGCCCTGCCGTCCTAGTCCCTGCCACGAGATAAGCGAGGAGGCGCTGCCCGCCTTCATCGCGCTTTCCGGCCGTGGCTGGTCGTTCTCGATCAGCGCGTCCGCCTCGCGGAAGGAGGCATCTGCCGCGTCCAATGCGAGGCGAAGCAATATGCCCTGGCCAATCGACCAAAACAAAGCGCATGCAAGCATGAGTCCGACCACATTGGAAAGCCGCCGCGGAACCACGCGTGAAAGCCAGCCCGAAAACAGAAGGCAGGCATTGCGAAACGAGCGGCCGACAATAAGGGCGACCAGGAAGGTCGCTGCTGCCACGGCCGCCAGCCACAACGGCTCGGCACTGGCGATCGGCGGCATCTTCCAGAGAAGCCGGACGGAATTCTGCCAAAGCGCCGCATGCCAAAGCGCGAAAAGGCAGAGAAGCAAACCGGCAAGGCAGACGCACCACAGCGCCCACCTCGGCGGCTTATTCGGCACGGGCAATTCGAGATAGCGCCAAAGCCATGTGAGACCGGCGCCGAACATATAGCCGACAGCGGCGCTTAGTCCGGAAAGCACGCCCTGCACGAGATAGGACCGGGGCATGAGGCTTGGCGTCAGCGATGCAGCGAAGAAAACGAGACCGATGACGATGCCTGGAAGCGAGAGGGAGCGAAACATTCCGGTGAGCAGGCGAAGCATGTCACTCCTTTGCGGTCAGCTTTCGAGATGCTAAGGCAATGCTGATCGAAACGCCATCGAATGTATGAATGATGGAGAACGCGTTGCGCCGATTCGCGGACGCTTGAGGAGAAAAATATTCATTGCCATCGGCAGTCGGCGTGAGCGTTTTACCGTTGAACATAGCCGTAAACCATACAGCATGTCGGGGTATAAAACGCCCGATAACTTGCACCGCCTCTCCGGCAATCTCCAACGTCTCTACCGCTTTCAATCACTGGTGCTGGCAATGCATGCGGCAGCTTAGGAAACAGCTGATGGAGCCTTTGGCAGGAAGAGGTGGACGCTGGTGCCTGCACCGACCTCGCTGTCGATGTGAATATGGCCTTCGGATTGGGTGACGAACCCGTAGACCTGACTGAGCCCCAGGCCAGTGCCTTCGCCCTCACTTTTCGTCGTGAAAAAAGGCTCGAAAACCTGGGCCAGGACATCCTTGTTCATCCCGCACCCGGTATCACGCACTGTCACGCGCGCGAACCCCGTCTCTCCGCTGGGAAAATCGGCGACATTCGATTGGGCATGGGCGGTTTCGATGGTCAGCGTGCCGGCATCCTTCATTGCGTGCCGCGCGTTGACGGCGAGGTTGAGAATGGCAACGTCGAGCTGGTTCGCGTCGATCTGAACGTTTCCAACTGACGGCTCGAATACACATCTGAGCTCGATGTCCCGACCAAGCGTGCGCTCGATGAGGCCAGTGAGCGAGTCAAGCCTTGCGTTCAGGTCGACGTTTTCGGGAGAAAGCTCCTGCCGCCGGGAAAAGGCGAGCAACTGTTGCGTCAGCGCTCCGCCGTTCTCGGTTCGCCGCAGCAACTCCTCGATTAAAATCGCAGCTTTTGGATCGGCGTTTTCCGACCCAAGTTGCTTTCGCAAGAGCCGTAGCCCTCCCCCAAACGCAGCAAGCAAATTGTTGAGGTCATGGATGATGCCCGCAGCAAGCCGACCGACAGCTTCGAGCCTTTGCGCTTGGCGAAGCCGCGCCTCATGCGCTCGCCGGGCCGAGACATCGCGCAGGCTTGCCAGCAGGGCGGCTTCGCCGTCCCACGTGACCTCGACCACGCGCATCTCGACTTCGGCGGCCTCACGGCCGGGACGATGGACGGTGATCGTCGTGGTTTCTCCTGATGTTACAGGACGGCCGAGCGGGACATGCAGCAGTTCTTCGCGAGAATGCCCGAAGATTTCGGAAGCAGCCGGGTTTGCGTACAGAACGGCGCCGGAACGATCAACAACGAGGACCCCATCCGCGGTGGTCTCAATCAGTTTCTGAAAGCTCGGCTGGGGAATGCCGGCGAGACTTGCCCCCTCCGCACTCCCGCGGCGTTTACCGCGGCGGCTATTCAGGTCGGTGATTTCACTCATCGCTGCTCGTTTCCGCAATGGCGCCACCGCCGAACACGTCCGGCGCAGAGACGGCATGCCCCAGATGCATGCCCTGACTGTCGATCGTAAAGCGCCGGATCTGCTTATCGTGCTCGCTACCGCGCATCTTCAGCACCATCAGCCCGCGATGCATCATATCGGCTTTCTGTATATAACGCAGCAGGATGATGGAATCCGTCAGAGTCGAAATGTGTTGCTCACTGGCGCTCGTGCCGCCCACAAGAGACTTGTCAGTCGCCGTGCACAGCCCCGCAATTTCGCGTTTCTTGATGAAGGAGGTCAAACTGATCAGGAATTCCCGGAAACCTGTCTCGGGAGCGACCCGCTCAAGCGCCGACAGGCTGTCGATGGCAATGCGGTCAGGCTTGAATTCTTCAACCAGCTCGCGGATCATCAACAGGTGATCGGGCAGGCTCTGGGCTTCCGGATAGAGGCAGACCACTTTAAGCTTGCCTTCGGCCTCCATTGTTTCGAAATCGACCCCCCAGCCTTGAGCATTGCGGAAGAGCTGGCCGCGGCTCTCCTCGAAACCGACGAGCAGGGCGCGCTCCCCCGCTTCCACACCGCCCGCAAGAAAATTGGTGACAAGCAGTGTCTTGCCGGTTCCGGTTGCGCCGCTCACAAGCGTAACGCTATCGCGGAAAAAGCCGCCGCTGGTCATTGCATCCAACTCGACATTGCCGCTGGTCACGCGCTTCATGCTGGATTGCTGTTCAAGCCGCAGGGAGGAAAGCGGCACCGCAACAATGCCCTTCTCCTCGACGAGCGTGATCGGAACTTCACCCTCCACATGCCGGCTGCCACGCATCTTTAGGACCTCGATCGTACGCCGGCGCCGTTCGCGGTCGAGAGCGTTCCGGAGAATAACGACGTTATCGGCGACGAACTCCTCGATCCGGTGACGGGAGATCTCGCCATACTCGCTGTTGCGTTCGGCGGTCATCAGGATCGTCAGTCCCTCCCGTTTGAGAGTAGATGCGATCCGCAATAGCTCGCGCCGAACAGCGGTAGGGTCGGCCACGAAGTGATCGAAGAGCTGGGTGATCGAATCCAGGACAATGCGCTTGGCCTTGGCCGTCTGGGCCGCATGCAGCACCCGCGCGAGGAGGCCCGACAGATCGAAGTTGCCGATCACCACCTCGTCGCGCTCACGCGGACTGGCATCGACGAAAGCAAGCTTGTTGTCCTTCCGCCAGCCGGCGATGTCCCAGCCGAAGCTTGCCATGTTGACCTCGATGTCCGAAGGGGGCTCTTCGAAGGTGACGAACACGCCTGGTTCGTCTCGATCGGTGATGCCATGCGCCAGAAACTGCGTGGCAAAGACCGTCTTGCCGCTGCCTGGGGTTCCGCCGACGACAGTCGTGCGTCCACGCGGCAAGCCGCCCATCACCAGATCGTCGAACGCTTCGATGCCTGTTTTCACCCGCTCCAGAACGGGATCAATGGGGGGCTCTTCTGCAGTCATGGGATGGCTTCCTTTTTGCGATAGCCGAAGAAATCGAGAACCTGCGCCACGTCTCCGATATCACCGATCAGGCGACGCGGCGGCTGCGAGGCGTCGGATAGGGTTGGGGTTGCGAGAATGCCGGCATGCTCCGCCTCTTCCGGGCGATCGAGGATGTCAACGATCTCGATGTCGAGGGCACCGCCCATGGCCTCGATGAGCAGCATGCGGCTTTCCAGTGCACGAAGCGCGCCAGGCGTCTCACCCGCGATGTAAAGCCACAAGTCAGGGCGGCTGGCTGGACCGGATACGTCTTCGATGCTCATACGTCACGCCCAGCTTCTAGGAAAGGTTAGGTGTCGGCGTGCTTGGTGCACCCCCCGGAACTCACAGATAGGCATTGCTAATCTCCCGAGCGGCATGCTGAGTTTCGCTCGGGAGACGATATACTATCGCTCGCGCTCGATAAGGTCTGATCGGCCCTTGTGTGGGGTTGTAGACAGAACTTCATTTTCTGTCTGCCCACTAGTGAACATTCAAGGCCTCTGCACGTTAAGAGCTTCTATGACAAAGAGGCTTTGACAATGGATGCACGCAACCGCGGTCATGATTTCATCGGCAATAACCTTCTACGCGCACTTCGAACCGATGACTGGACGATCCTCCAACCCATGCTCGAGCACTGGTCGGCAGACACGGGCACACCGCTGCATGAACCGGGAGATAATGTTCGCTACGCCTATTTTCCGTGCGGATCGAGCCTGATTTCCTATTTGGTCGTGATGGGAGATGGACGTGCCATCGAAACGGCGCTCATCGGTCGGGAAGGGGCGGTGGGAGGTATCGTCAGCCAAGGTCGGCTACCCGCCTATTCGCGTGCGGAGGTGCAGCTCGGAGGCTTATTCTACCGCATTGATTTGCATAAGCTCGAGGAAGCGAAATCGCGCTCACTGACATTGCGCTATTTGTTTGCTCGCTATGCGGATTGTCTTATGGCGCAAGTATTCCAGTCGGTGGCCTGCAATGCCGCACATTCCATTGAGCAGCGAACGGCGAAATGGCTTTTAGCCGCCATCGAACGGACCGGCGCGATTGAAGTGGGGCTTACCCAGGAACAGCTCGCAGCAATGTTGGGTGTCGGTCGCAGTTATCTCAGTCGGGTAATCCAGGATTTGAGATCACGGAAAGTCATCGAGACACGACGCGGACGCATCGGCGTCAGCAATGTCGAGGGCTTGCGCGCGCTCGCTTGTGAATGCAACGCTTGCGTCAGCCGCCACTTCGACGACGTCCTGAAAGGCGTGTATCCCGCCGAGGAGAACGGACTGGCCGCGAAATAGGTGTAATACTCAATTATGTCGATCCGCGATGATCAGCTGGTGGGTGCCTCCATCTCTTTCCTACCACTTCGCGCCGGATGCCAGCCAGGCGGCTGGTCTGCATTCCAAGGCGAGAAGGCTGGGATGAGACGAAGGAAAGATTTCGTTGTCCCAGCCTTCCGATCCTACGCAGCGCTTAGCAGTTCCTCGCTTTTCGCCCAAAGCTGCTCAGCTTTGCCAGTGTCGAGCGCATACGACCTTACGCCGTCGGCAAACGGGTTGGCCGTGTCATCGATCGGCGTTCAGATGCCGATACCACCGGCTATGTTCACGGTCTCACCGCTGATGTAGCCCGCATGTGGTCCGGCGAGGAAGCAGACGGTTTCGGCCACCTCTTCGAGGGTTGCAATGCGACGGATCGGATGCATATCTAGTATAGCGTCAAGGTTCGGAAGCTCACCGGCAACCTCCGCCGCCATATCCGTCGGCATAATGCCGGGCTGCACGACGTTCACGGTGATGTTGCGGGGGCCAAGGTCGCGTGCGATGCCCTTCGCGTAGCCGGCAAGCGCCCACTTTGTTCCGGCATAGTCGGCGACACCCGGGAAAGGCACGACTGAACCAAGGCGAGAGCCGATGAAAATGATACGGCCGCCGTCGGTCAGTCTGGGCGCCGCCGCGCGCGTGTTGGCGATTGTGCCCATGACGTTGACCTGCCACTGGCGATTATATTTGTCTCCATCAAGCGCGGGATCGTCCACCGTGTGCCCTTGAATCGCAATTCCGGCATTGTTTACGAGGATGTCGAGCTTGCCGAATTCGGCAATAACCCGCTCGATCAATGGCTTAGCGGTAGAAAGGTCGGCCTGGTCGCTCTGGATCGCGAGAGCCTGCACGCCCTTCTCCTTCAGCTTCTCAACCACGACTTGGGCCTTCTCGCCCGAGGCGGCGTAGCTGATCGCGACGTCCGCCCCCTGATCGGCAAGCGCCTCCGCCACGGCAGCGCCGAGGCCGCGCGAACCGCCGGTCACGAGAGCGACCTTGCCCTTCAATATGTTCGACATGGGAATCCTTTCTATACGCCATTAAGGCGCCGCCTGATCTTGGCGAGCGACAGTGTCGTTTTCATAACGATCATTACGATAACGATTGTTATGAAATGTAGACAGGCGCTGTCAAGTGGTTTAATAATGGTCATTATGAAAAAGCTCGGGTTGGACTGATGGGACGCCATCGCGAATTTGACGTGGAGAAAGCCCTGGACGCGGCGCTATGTGTCTTCTGGCGCAAGGGCTATGAGGGTGCCTCCTATGCGGATTTGGTCGAGGCTGCCGGCGTGGAAAGACCCGCCCTCTACTCTGCATTCGGCAACAAGGAAGCGCTCTTCCGCCGGGTCTTGGACCTCTATTACGAACGATACTTGGACTACATCCCGGAGGCGCTTCAGCTCCCGACGGCGCGGGAAGTTGCGGCGCACATCCTGTACAGTGCAGCCGACCTCAATACGCGCTATCCCGACCACACAGGGTGTCTCGGCATCCATGGAGTCCTGGCGGGATCGGATGAAGCGGAACCTGTGCGACAAGCCTTGATAGATGCTCGCGCGGCCGGTGAGGCACAGCTTCGCGAACGCTTCGAACGGGCAAGGGCCGACGGCGACTTGCCGGAGATGGCCAGACCCGATGCCCTTGCGGCATTCGTGATGGCTGTCCTTCACGGGATGGCGGTGCAGGCTAAAGCCGGCTTTACCCGCGACAGGCTGGAAGCTGTTGCTGAGCAAGCGCTTTCCACGTGGCCTAAAGGGAGTTCCACGCTTTCCGGAAAATCATCCTGAACCGCTAGGTGAGAAGCGCGCCGGTGCGGGCGTCCCAGCCCGTGAGCGCCATGCGGGCAACTGCCTCCAGCTCGGTGCGCCCGGTCCCATCGCGAGCCAGGATAGACATGCCAAACTGAACGGTCTGCACGAAGCGCGCAAGTGCATGGACGTCAGTGGCGACTGGAATTTCACCATCTGTCACCGCTTGTTCTAGCCGTGCCTTCAGACGTTCGAACGTGACGGCACGTGCTGACCGCACAAGTTCGCCCAATTCCAGATGGCCTTCACTGCCGACCGATGAAAGGGCCACCATGCAGCCAGCCGGGATGTCTGCAACACAGCCGGTCAGAGCCGCGGCCGAATCCAGCAGAAAAGACGAGATGGCTTCACGCGCCGTATTCGCAGAATGGAAGTTAGCCCATACGAGCGCCTCGTAGCTTTCGCGGTAAAAACCAACCGCCTCCGCGTAAAGCGCTTCTTTTGAACCAAAAGCCGCATACAGGCTAGGTGATCCGATTCCCATCGCCTCGGTCAGATCAGTCATCGAGGTGGCCTCGAAGCCCTTGAGCCAGAAAAGGCGGGTGGCCTGCTCCAAGGCAGCTTTTCGATCAAACGCGCGGGGACGCCCGCGAGCGCGGGTCGTGCCCTGATACCTCTTGGCCGGTATGGGGAGCCGCAAGATGTGGCTGCTGCCGTGGCCTTCCTTGTAAGTCCTGCCGCACGACACATTACAGGAACTATCCTCACCGTGGATGGCGGCTTGAACACCTGAATAGGAGCACATGCGGAACTCAAGATGCGGGGACCGACAGATGTCGCCCTCGCGTCTACTCAAAGGACGGGCTGACGACCGTCTTCGTGTCGATCAAGCGACAGGGACCGCATCGACGGCAGCCCCTGCAGCGTCGCGCCGTCGATGCGCGTTTATCTAAAGCAGCGCAATTGCTCTTGTCGGCCCGCCCGTGGCGCCTTTGACTTTCGGCGTCCCTAGAAACATATGCGCGCCGGCCTCGGGAATGGCATCGAGATTTGCTAGACATTCAACGCCCCACCGGCCGCTTCCGAGCCATTCGTAATGGACGGGGAACGCGCCGCTTGAATTGAGGCCGGTATCGAGTGACAAAGTATCGACCCCGATACCTTTTACCTTCCTCTCTGAGATCAGAAACTGCACCGCCTCCACATGAAACCCCGGCGTGTGATTGCGTTTCTGGCTGTCATTGCTGGTGAACTTCGGATCTCCCACAAGCTTATGCCAGCCCGAATTCATCACGACGCAACACGCTTCCGGAAGGGGACCGTTCCTGGCTTCCCACGTCTTGATGTCATCTGGAGTTAAGGCGGTATCGGGATCGTCAGCCGCCCTGGCTCGGATGTCAATCACAGCCAAGGGGACGATCAGGTCTGAGATCGGAATCATATCTGCAGTCGTTCCGTCCGCAGAAAAGTGTATCGGCGCATCAATGTGAGTGCCGCTATGCTCCACAATCATCCAGCGATTTAGGTTGACCCTGTCCTTCGCGAATGTGGCAAGGTGCTCGACTGTGAACCATCTCTCGCCACTGAAGGTTGGAAATCCCTCGTAAAGTGAGTGGGAAAGATCGACGGTCTCGTTGATGGTTACTTTTGGAGACGGCGCAGGCGCGGCCATCGACGGTGCGGCCGCCATGCCGAAACCTAACGCAAATCCAGCCTTCAAAAGACCGCGTCGCGTTGCCTGTTCGCATATGGCATGAAAGCATCCTGGAGGGCACATGGAATTCTCCGTTCTCGCGATCGCGGTGGCACGCCCAACGGCGTTGGATGGTTTATGTCGCGGGTCTAAGGATGAGCGGCGGCGCTCGGAGCTGCCGCTCTTACTCTCAATCCCGGGGACCGGCGCCCGGAATGCGCCCCGGAGCCGCACCTGGTGCCGACTGAGGAAGCGGGTTTGCTGCGATGAAGTTGATGCCGGCAGGATTTGATGGTGTCGTCGTAAGTGTCTCATCGAACGTCATGGCGCTGTCATTGGCGGCGCTCCACGGCTTCCACTCGACCTCCTTCGTCTGCGGGTCGCCCGTATTCGCAAAAGCAATGAGGCTCGCCATCATCTTCTCGGAAAGATTACGATCGGCGTCCGTCCAAGCCCGTCCTTGACGGAACTTGTTGAACGTCTCAAGCGTGCCGAACCAGAACGGTATATCGGCGGTGTGGTAGGCTCCGACCCTCTTCTCATCGATATCGGCATAGTCCACGCCGGGAGCAAACGAGTGCTTTCGGGAGAACATGCTGATATAGGCGGGTGACTTGTTGTGCTTTGCCTGGAGCATTGCGCAATGACGGGCGTTCTTTGCAAGGCGTGAGTCCAAGGCAATCTGCGTAATCTGACTTGCCGCTTCGGCATCCGTGGTGGCAGGATAAATCGTGAGAAACTCCTTGGCCTTGCTGCCGTAGATACTCTCCGCCATGTCTGTATAGCCCTTGAGGGTCTTCACTGCTGAAAAGGGTGTGTTTGTCTCGTCCCGGTTGTAATGCGCGATGATCGGCACGTCCGACATCTCGTTGCTGGTCAGGATTTCTTTCTGGCTTCTGGGCGTGAAGTAACCGTCGATCACACCGTTGGCTTTGACACCCTCTCTTTTCGTGCCGACCTGGGATTCGCTTTGGATCGCCAGAATCTTGTCGGCGGGGATGTTTCTCATAGCGGCGAGGTTTTTGGCGCCGAGCAATTCCTGCGCCTTCAATCCGGTTTTCTCACCCTCGGCAAGCGTATCGGTTTCAATGTCCCAGGCGCATCCGGAAGACATGACCGCGCCGCTGAACAGGCCCTTGGAAAGCGGACTAAATATCTGCTCTGTGACCGATCGGGCACCGGCTGACTGGCCCATGATCACGATGCGATCCGGATTGCCGCCGAATTTGCCGATGTTCGCTTTAATCCACTTAAGAGCCGCGTTTTGGTCGAGGTAGGCGTAGTTGCCGGAGTGACCGTCTTGTTCGGCTGTGAGTTCGGGATGAGCCATGAAGCCAAGGAGGCCAACACGGTAGTTGAAGTTGACAAATACGGCGCCTCGTTTGGCGAGTTCCTCACCTTTGTAGGAATCCATGCCGCTGGAGCCGATTGTACCGCCTCCGCCATAGATGAACACGATCACCGGCAACTTGCTGCCTTCCTTGGCATCTCCGGGCGACCAGATGTTCATGTAAAGGCAATTCTCGGAAGTCGGCTCCTCGCCGAAATAGTGGTTGATGTCATGTGGACGCAGCACCTGGATGCATTCCGGGCCAAGCCGGTCTGCGTTCCAGACCCCTTCCCACGAAATCGGCTGCGGCGGTCGCCATCGCAGATCCTGTACGGGAGGAGCAGCATAGGGCACACCGAGCCACGCCTTGACCCCGGACTTTAGGGTCTGTCCCGCAATGAGCCCTGACTCGGATCTGATTGGCGCAAGCGGAGAGACAACCTGGGAAACTGCCTGGGGAGCCAGAGCAAGAAGCCCAGCTGCGAACGCTAAGCATCGAAGCCTGGATGTTGACGGTGCCTGGTGGTCCGATCTTCTGCCTGGGGTCGTATGCATATGTTTCCTCCTTGCGTTTGATCTGATCGCGCAGCGCGAAAAATCGGCATAGAGTTCAGTGCATCAGAGGAGGAATAGACGCGGCTCACCATCCGGGAACCCGATGGGTTTCGGTGCAATAGCTCAAGAATGTCTGAGAAGCGCGTGCTTCTCCTCCCATCTCAAATTGATAACGAACTATTTCGTTAATTCAAGTGGGAGACCCTCGAATTCTGCCGTTCGGCTGTCAGCGAGATCGACCGCCGTGCCGCATGACGCGCCGCGATCGCTCCGAAGACGATTGCGGGCCCGATCGTGATTCCAGGTCCAGGATAGGCTCCGCCCATGATCGATTGCAGGTCGTTGCCGCAAGCGTAGAGCCCGTCGATCGTGGACCCGTCCTTTCGCAACAGACAAGCGTTCTCGTCGCCGACAAGCCCGATTGCCGAGCCGATATCGCCGGGCCACAGCTTCACGGCGTAATACGGCGCGGTTTCCAAGGCTCCAAGCGTCGGGTTCGGGCCATGCGCGGGATCACCGTTGGCCTTCTCGTAAACCGTCATGCCGCGCGCAAAGTCGCTGTCGATGCCGCTCTTTGCAAAAGAGCTCATGCGTGCCACGCTATCCTTCAGCCCACCGGGGTCGATGCCGAGCTTGGCAGCAAGCTCTTCAAGGGTCGCACCTTCCGTCAGATATCCATCGGCGAGGAAGGGCCGGAGATTAGCGCCGCCGGGACGGATCATTCCCATGCCGTACTTCGCAAGCGCCTTTGAATCGGCAATCAGGTAGACGGGCATATGGCTTCCATCCCGGTCCGCCGCATACATGGCACAGACGAACAGATGATAGCTGGTGCTTTCATTGACAAAACGCCTCCCGTCGCGGCCGACAGAAATGATGCCCGGTTTGGACCGGTCGAACACGAAATGCGGGAACACGGCCATGGATCCGTCGCTTCGCCGGCGCCGCGATACCGGTGCCCAAAAACAAGGCTGTCCCGGTGCATCGCTGTGATAGGCACCGAGGGCAAGCGCCAATTCATGCAAAGCGCCCGTACTGCCGGGCGCAGATGGCGAGAATTCCGGCTGCGGTTGCGGCAGTTTTTCAGCGCGCATCCGCGGGTGCTGTGCGAATCCGCCGGTGGCCAGGATAATCCCGCCCCTTGCGGCAATCGTGCGTTCCGTATTCCCTTGCCGCAAAGTGACGCCGGTCACGCTCCGCGCGCTCGTCTCCAGTGCGACGGTTTCCGTTTCCGCGACGGTCGTGACGCCAAGCTTCCTGGCGGCGAGCAACATCCGTCCGATCAGGGCACTCCCCATCACCAGTCGGGGACTGCGTCCGTATCGGAGCTTTCCGAAGACGTGACGCGCGATCAGTCTTGCCGAATAGGCCGCTGACCTGGCGGATTTCGCGATCTTCATCAGATGCCCGATATCGTCGCGGTCAACCATCATTCCGCCGAGAACGGTGAACTCGGGGATCGGCGGCCTGATGAGTTTCAGGTCCTCGCCGAGCGGCGCGGCATCGAAGGGAAGTGGTTCCAAGGCCCTTCCGAAACTGGTCGATCCGTCCAGCTCGTAAAGGTAGTCGGGATGGAAAGGACGGGCGCGAAACCTGACGTCCGTTTTTTTCTCCAGTGTCTCGACCACATCCGCGCCTGCCAAGATGAAGGCTTCGCGCAACCCTCGGGGGCTCTGGTTGCCGACTGCCGCATCCAGAAAGCGGGAGACCTTGTCGACACTGTCTTCCGCGCCGACCGATTTCGAATGCCGGGTCAGCGGAATCCAGGTCGTTCCTGCGGAGAATGCCGAAGTGCCACCGAGATATTCCGTCCGCTCGACGAGGAGCACGCGGGCTCCTTCGAGTGCAGCGAAGATTGCTGCCGACATTCCGCCGGCTCCCGAGCCGAGCACGACGACATCATAACTCTGTTCGGTTTCCGCCAGGACCCGATGCATGTCTGTTCCTTCCGCAGTTTCGGTCGAGCCGGTCTGAGCGACCTCGGCTCAGTGATGAGCGAGAATCTCACCCAGGAACGCCCGGGTGCGTTCGTGCTTCGGAGTGCGGAAGAACGTTTCGGGATCGTTTTCCTCGATGATCTCACCGTCGGACATGAAGATCACGCGATCGGCCACCTGGCGCGCGAAGCCCATTTCATGGGTCACGCAGATCATGGTCATGCCGTCGCGGGCAAGCGAGACCATTGTATCGAGAACCTCCTTGACCATTTCGGGATCGAGCGCCGAGGTCGGCTCGTCGAAAAGCATGGCTTTCGGCTCCATGCAAAGGGCACGGGCGATTGCAACGCGCTGCTGCTGGCCGCCGGAAAGCTGGGCTGGATATTTCTCGGCCTGATTGCCGATCCTGACCCGCTCCAGATACTTGCGCGCGGTGGCTTCCGCTTCGGCACGGGAAAGCTTGCGCACCCGCATCGGCGCCAGGATACAGTTTTCCAGAACGGTTTTGTGTGGAAACAGATTGAACTGCTGGAACACCATGCCGACTTCCCGGCGAACAGCATCCACCGCCTTTTGGCTGTCGTTCAGCCGGTGGCCGGCAACGTTGATCTCGCCGCTCTTGATCGTTTCAAGGTGATTGATGCAGCGAATGAGCGTCGACTTGCCGGAGCCCGATGGACCGCAAAGCACGATCTTTTCGCCCTTGGCAACCGTGAGATTGATATCCTTCAATGCATGAAACGCACCGTAGTACTTTTCGACCTGCCGCATCTCGATCATTGAACTGCGCGCGTCGTTTGCCGTTGCACGGCCATTGATTTTTGCTGTTTCTGTCACATTCCTCTCCTCTTATTTTGCAACGCCCGCCGACATCTGTCGCTCCAGGCGTCGGCCCCAGAGCGATAGCGGCCAGCACATGACGAAATACATCGCCCCGACGACGCTGAAGACGAGCAGCGGTCTGTAGATCTGATTGGAGACGATGGTGCCGGCCCGGGCGAGTTCGATGAAGCCGACGATTGCGGCGAGCGATGTCCCCTTGAGCAATTGCACCAGGAAGCCGACGGTCGCCGGCAGCGACAACTTGAAGGCCTGCGGCATGATGATATCGACCATTCGGCTGCGGGCATGCAGGCCAAGCGCCTGCGCCGCCTCGTTCTGGCCTGGCGGCACGGCCTGAATGGCGCCCCGCCAGATCTCGCCGAGGAATGCCGAGGCATGTGCCGTCAGCGCGATCGAGACCGCCCCCCAGGCCGGCAGGTCGAAGGCCAGCAGAGGCAGACCGAAATAGGCGACGAACAGCTGCATCAAGAGCGGTGTTCCCTGAAACAAGCCGATCCAGCAGATCGCCGGTATCCGAAACCACGGGGAAGCCGAAACCCGCATCAGGGCAACGATCGTCCCGAACACGATGCCACCGGCAAAGCCGATGGCCGTGAGAAATAGCGTCCAGAGGAGACCCTGCAGAAGATAGGTGATTTCCTGAATTCCCATCGCGCGTCCTCCTCAACGTTGCGGATAGCTGAAGGCCCAGCGGCCAATGGACGCGAGGAGCCACATCGTCGCGAGCGAGATCACCAGGTAGATGCCGGTGAGCGTGAAGTAGACTTCGAAACTGCGGAACGTTTCGGCCTCGATCCGCTGTCCGACCGAGGTCAGTTCATAGGCCGAGATCGAGGTGCAAATCGCTGTCGTCAGCGTCAGAAGAATGAACTGGCTGGAAAGAGACGGATAGATTGCCCGCAGTGCCGGCGTGAGCACGATGAGCCGAAAGACCTCATGTTTGTGCAGGCCAAGCGCAAGACCGGCCTCGGTCTGTCCCTTGGGGATACTTTCCACACCACCCCGGATGATCTCGATCGCATAGGCTCCACCATTGACGCCAAGCGCGATGACTGCCGTCATCGTCGGATTCAGGCGTATGCCGGCGAGCGGAAGCGCGAAGAAGATGAAGAAGATCTGCACCAGAAAAGGCGTGTTGCGAACGACCTCGACGAAGGCGTTGACGAGCAACGAGGGCAGCCACATCTGGGCTCTGAGGATGACGACACCTAAGATGCCGATGATCATGGCGATAACCATGCCGGCAAAGGCCAGGAATAAGGTGCCGAGCGTACCGAAAAGCAGGGACTGCCAGGCATCGGTCACTACGCTGAAGTCGAGTGTCATTGTTCTCCCCTATCCTGGGTCTTTCTTATTCGTCCCATTCCGGTTCCCAGTCGAAGCGGGAATAGCGTTCGCCGCGCGCAAGCCGATGGATCGCTTCCATGTCCGCGGCTGAAAGCTCGAAATCGAATATGTCGAGATTGGCTTGCATGTTCTCCTTGCGGGAAGAACGCGGGATCGCTCCAACGCCGTCCTGCTGGATCAGCCAGCGTAGCGTCACCTGCCCTGCCGTCTTCCCGTATTTGCGCCCCAGTTCATTGAGCAGGTCCGAATTGAAGACCTTGCCGCGCGCGATCGGCTGGTAGGCGTTCAGCAGCATGTCTGCGCGATGCATGCGGGCGAGAAGCTTCTGCTGGGACAGGAACGGGTGGTATTCCACCTGATTGCAGAAAAGGTCGGCTTTGTGCAGGTCGAGCGCCTCGTCGAGCAGCGCCACCGTGAAGTTGCTCACGCCGATCAGTCTCGTGCGCCCCTTCGCCTTCTCCTCGCCGAAGGCGGCCAGCGTTTCCCCGAGAGGGGTTTCTTTGGTGGGCCAGTGAACGAGCAGCAGGTCCACCTGATCGAAGCCGAGCCGCTCGAGGCTTTCTCCGACGCGGCGGGAGACCGTCTCCGGCGAGAGATCATTGAACCAGATTTTCGTAGTAACGAACAACTCGTCTCTCGGCACGCCTGATGCTCGGATGGCTCTGCCGACTTCGACCTCGTTTCCATATCGTATCGCGGTATCGATCTGCCTGTATCCGAGATCGATCGCGTCCCGGATGGCCGCCTCGCCCTCGGGCCCCGTCAGCTCGAATGTTCCAAGCCCAAGCGCCGGAATGGTGACGCCGCGGATTTCTTTCGTTGTCGAAATCGCCATCAGCCGGCCCTCGCAGGTATGGCATCCAGTATCGAAAGGCTGGCGCGCTTGGCTCTTTCCGCCCAGGTAGCCGGAGAGAGGCCTGCCGATTGCCGGTCGTTCGGAACCTCCACCGCGATCGGCAGACAGTCGGGAAGGCTGGAGAAGATCGAACCGAGATCGATCGCTCCCTCCCCGGGCATCAGCCGCTTGTGGCGTGCGGCAAAATTCAGACCCTCGCGTGTCGGCGGGATCTCCGCTGGACCGTCGCAAATCTGTGCGTAGTTCAACCATTCCGGTGGAACGTCCTTGATCAGCGCCACCGGCGTGCCGGATCGCGAAACATGGAGCGCGTCGATGATGACACCTTGATTGGGCTGACAAGCAGCCTTGAGGACACGCATCGCTGCGGAAAGATCGTGCAGTTCCGATTGCGGCATGAATTCGAGATCGGCGGAGAGCCCGAATTGTGCGGCTGCCTGGCATAGCTCGACATAGGACCCGGTCAGCCGCTGCTCATCGGGATCGTCGCCGGCGACGAGGATGGCACGGGCGCCGAGCTCACCCGAGCATTCGAGGAACGGGAGGTATGGCTCGGCTTGGAAATCCGCCGAGAGGCGGATCATCTCGACATCGAAGAGGCCGATCCCTTGATCAGCCATCAGGCCACGGAGGTCCCGGAGCCGGGCCGGGTCGTTCATGAGCGGAAAGGCGATGCCGCCGGGTGCAGCAGGCAGCATGCGAAAACCGACATAGTCATATCCGGCCGCGGCAGCAGCCCGCACGGAATCTTCCGGCGTCGCACCGAGGCAGGTTAGGAAGGAGAGGGAAAGCTTCCTCGTCACGCCGCGGCCCTGCCTTCACTGAGCATCTCCGCCAATGTGATCGTCCGATCCTCCCGGGCGGCACGGTCGACGGCGAGCGTCGCGGCGAGTGTCGCCATTCCGTCGCGGGCGGTGATCAGCGGCTTCTCTTTTCGCTGGATGACGGCGACGAAATGCTCGAGCTGTTTGCGATAGGTCGGCGCTCCACCGACACCACGGAATTCACGCACCAGCGGATGCTGCCAGTGCTCGTCCTGACCGGAATGTCGCCAAAGATACATGTCGGAAACCGACAGCGCTGCCTTGCGTCCGGCAAGGAACAGGCAAGGGCCGGGCTGCGTGGGATGATAGAGCGCCTCGCCGGAGGTGTATTCCCACGCCCAAGGACTGACGGCGTTGTCGGAGACGATAAATGTTCCGAGAACGCCGTTGACGAAGCGAATGGAGAGGCTGGCGGTATCTTCGACTTCAAATCCACGTCGTGCGTTGGAGGTGAAGGCTCGGATGCTGTCGATCTCTCCCACAAGATACCGCAGGACATCGATGTCGTGGATGAGATTGATGAGGAGCACCCCTCCTCCGAGCTTCTTCCGCCATTCCATGTTGAAATAGTTGGCCGGCTTGTCGAAAAGCGTCATTCCGTTGACGGCGACGAGTTCGCCGAGTTCGCCGGCATCGATCGTCTGTTTGGCTGCGCGTATGTCGGGACTATGGCGTCGCTGGTGACCGACCAGAACCGGCACGCCCGCCTGCTCGGCAGCCTCGGCAATTGTCGCAGCCGAGGCGATGGTGTCGGCCACCGGCTTTTCAATGAGGCAAGCGATCCCCCGTTCGATGCAGGCCAGCGCCGCAGGAGCATGGAGCCGATTCGGCAAGGCGACGATCACGCCGTCCGGCCGCATCTCATCCAGCATCGACGCGTAGTCGGCGCGATGCGGAACGGACAGGCGCTCGGCCAGAGCGGCGGCCTCCGGGGAAGGATCGCATATCGCAGCAATTGATACATCCGGATGCGATGCCAGCAGTTCGGCATGTTCGCGGCCGATAAGCCCGGCACCGAGCAAGGCTATTCTGGTCATTTCGTCATCTCCGCCATGGCGCGCAAGGCAAGCCGGTAGCCGTAGGCGCCGAAACCAGCCATGACGGCCGTCGCCGTCTTCGAGACCAGGGAATTGTGATAGATCTCTTCCCGCTGATGGACGTTCGAGATGTGAAGTTCGATCTTCGGGCCGCTGAAGGTCTTGAGCGCGTCCAGAATGGCGATCGATGTGAACGTATAGGCTGCGGGATTGATGATGATGCCGGCGGCCGCGTTTCGGGCGGTGTGAACGGCCTCGATGATCTCGCCTTCGAAATTCGATTGCCGGAAGTCGATGGCAACGCCAAGTTCCACGGCATCGGCTTCGCACCAGCCGCGAATTTCGTCGAGTGTGGTGCGGCCGTAGATGTCCGGTTCGCGCTGGCCGAGAAGATTGAGGTTCGGACCGTTCAGTATGAAAATTGTTCGCATGTCGAAACTTCCTGCTGCCGATCGAGGGCGCGGCTCCGCAAGCGTTGCCGCGCATCCCGTCTTCGTCATGGTTTGAATGGAAGCAGTCGCAGGCTGCTATTCGACGGTGAACGGAACGCCGTCGAGCTTTTCAGGAAAGTTCGGCAGCTTGTCTTCGCCGAGCCATTTCTTGTTGATGGCCTCAAGGCGGCCGTCGGCGCGGATCTTGTCGATGAACTGGTTCAGCCAGGCGTTGATTTCCTTATCACCCAGCTTGGTGGTGATGCCCATCCACTGTTCGTTGAAGACGATTTTCTGTTCGAAGTCGTTGCCCGGGGCCGCCTTGTCCAGATTGATCTTGTAGGTGGTGTTGCCGCCGATGGCATCGACCTGACCGGACACGAGAGCCTGCATGTTGGAGCTGTCGTCGTCGAAGCGGCGGATATTGGGAACGTCACCCAAAAGCGTGGTGATCGCCTTGTCCTGCGCTGCGCCGCGCGGCACGCCGATACGCAAATCCTTGGCGTCTTCGATCTTCTCGATCTTGTTCTTGGAGCTGGACAGAAGGATGATCTTCAGGCCGGCGTAGGGCTTGGTGAACTGAACCGCCTTGGCGCGATCAGGATACATGCCCATGACGGCCATCTGCAGATCGACCTTGCCGGTGAGCAGGTTCGGAATGCGGGCAGCGACCGCGTTCGGCACGAACTCCACCTTGACGCCGAGCTCCTCGCCGATGAGCTTTGCCACATCGACATCGTAACCGATATTCTGGCCGCTGGCGTCGATGGAGCCCCACGGAGCCTGCTCGCCCATGACGCCGACGCGAACGACGCCGGCTTCCTTGATTTTTTCAAGCGCCTGCGCATCCGCCGTGGATGCGACGCCCGTGAGGCCCAAGCCTGCTACGACGGCAAAGGCTGCGGCACGAAGTGAGAAATTACCCAACATAGATCCTCCTCTGGGTTGCTAGTCCTGACCGAACTTCGGTCCAGTATCTGAAAAGGGCGCCAACTCCTCCGACGCCTGTTTCCAATTCCCTAGTTGCCTCGTTATTAACCAACCAGTTGGTTGATGTCAATGTTTATGCTATCCAGCATGACAAAGCTCGTTCGTTCGGTTCAAATTACCGCTATGAACGGCCGTTGACTTGCAGTGCCGATACGAGGGGCCGAGATGACGAAGATTGACGAGAGCAACGGCGGACTTGGCGCCGGCGAACGCGCGCCGGAGCGCCGCCGGCGCGCATTGCTTGATTCCGCGATACTGGAGTTTTCCACCTTCGGGATCGGTGGCGCGCGCGTGGACAGGATTGCCGAACGCGTCAACACCAACAAAGCCATGCTTTATCACTATTTCGGCAGCAAGGAGGAACTCTACCTTGCGGCGCTGCAGGACATTTACACGGATATTCGAAGCGCCGAGGAACGACTGGAACTCGATGTGTCCGAGCCGGTTGCCGCCATCGGCATGCTGGTGGCCTTCACCTTCCGCTATTACATCGATCATCCGGCTTTCGTGCGGATGATCAATACTGAGAACCTTCACGGGGCCATTCACTTGCGGACAGCTGGCGATATGCCGACCCTGAACCGGCCGATCCTGACGAAGGTGAAGGCCATTCTTGATCGCGGCGTGGCGCAGGGCATATTCCGCGACGGCATCGATCCGCTCGACCTCTATATATCGATCACGGCGCTCGGCTTCACCTACGTTTCCAACCGTCACACGCTGCAGGTTCTTTTCGGCCGCGACCTTCTGGCCGAGGCTGCGGTCAAGGAGCGGCTGGAGACGATGACCGAAATGGTGCTTCGCTTTCTGAAGCCGTAGCGACATTCAAGCAGCCTCCGCAAGCGCGCGATAGTGGGCTACGGTCAGCGCGATGCCGTCTCGCAGCGACGTGCGCGGCATTGGACCGAGAAGGTCCTCATAGGGCGTCACGGCAATTTCGGCGGCCATGGGAACGGGAGCGCCGTCAAACCGGATATCTGCAGCGGGTACTTCCGCCTTGATGGCTTCGATGATCTCGGGAACATCCGCGGTTCGGCCGGTCAGCGAGAAGGCATGGACGCCGTCGAATGGCTGGATCGCGGCAGCCGCGAACGCCGCCGCGGCATCGCCGACGAAAACGAGGTCCTGAGGACCTGAATAACCGATCGTATAGGGCCGTCCGGCCACGGCTTCACGGCAGGCGATGGTCGGCCCTGCGGTCAGGCCTATTTCGCGGCCCGGGCCGTAGACCACGGTCGGGCGCATGCCGACGCTGGCAATGCCCTCGTCGGACCAATAGGCCCGGGCAGACCCTTCGCAGGCCAGCTTGAAAGCCCCGTAGAGCGTTACCGGATCGGGTCTCGCGCCATCATCGGGGCCGAATACTGCGGCGCTGCTGGCATAGGCGACCCGTGGAATCCCGTTCCCTTTCGCGGCCTCGAAAACATTGAGCGTCCCGATCAGATTGACCTTCGCGCCAAGGATCGGGTCGGCCTTGCAAGCGGGAGTGAGCAAGGCTGCCAGATGAATAATGGAATCGCAGCCGCGCGCGGCTTCTGCAACTGCCGCCGTATCCGTCACGTCGCCCTGGACCCATTCGATCTTGTCGGCCCGTTGCCCGACAATCTCCCGCAATACTCGCCGATCCGTGGAGCGGTCGAATATGCGCGCTTCATGGCCCTCTTTCGTCAGGGCTCGCAGGATCCATCCTCCGAGAAAGCCGCCTCCGCCGGTAATCAGTATCCGCTTCATGGCTGCACCTCCTCCGAGGTCAGCGTGAAGGCGGTTTCGTAGATATTGACGATGGGCGACATCAGAGCGCCGGTCGCAATCGCCAGCTTCTGTGCCTCCGGCAGTGCAGCCTCGAGGCCGGCGCGATGCGACCCCTCGACAAGCACGACGACATCAAATCCTTTTTCGGACATCTCGCTACGCAGTTCCGTTTCGCGTGTACGGACGCCAGACACCTCGCCGCGAGCGATGCCCAGATGGACGCACGAAACCCCCGGCAGAGCCAGGATGGCTTCGACGAGCCCTTGCGCCCCTGCCCTCAGGACGGCATCGGCATCCGACCTGCTGAAGTCGAATCTAATAGTGGCCATGCTGCCCCCATCGCCTCCCCCGGCGGTGGCGATCCTGTCGCAGGCGACCCTGAGAAAGTTCTGGAAACTCGGCGCTACGGCGGCGGTCCAGGGCGTCGGATTATTCAAACGCCGCAGATAGGCATCGGAGCGAAACACCTCGACATTTTCGGCCGCGTAGATGGTGCCGAAAACGTAGCGGGCGGCTTCCGGAGCATGCAGGCGCTTGCCCGTGCGGAAACCCGGGATGGAAAGGCGCTCGGGCATATGCTCCCGCGTATGCCACTCGATATACTCGCCATGTTCGCCTTCGGCGATATCGTGCCAGATGGCAAGAAAAGCCGAGCCCTTCAGTCCCATTTCCCTTCTCCTCCGATGCTTACCTTCGTCGGCCGCCTGCTAAGGCCGCTTGACAAGCGGATCGTTTCCGCTCCATGTAGCCTACTAGAATGTTAGTATGTTGCAAATGTCAAGCGGGTACTTTTTGGACCCGGTTGAGAAACCGAGGAGGATTTGATGCAGGCAACAGAAACGTCGCGGGTCGCAATCGTTACGGGTGGCGCCGGCGGCCTGGGTTTTCCGATTGCTGCCCGCCTGGCGGCAAAGGGACACAGGGTCGCGATATGGGACATCGACGGCGAACGCGCCGAAGCGGCGGCCGCGAAACTGCCGAATGCGAAGGGTTATGCGGTTGATGTGACCGATCCGGCGGCGGTTGCCGCAGCGACCGCGAAAGTCGTCACGGACCTTGGGCCACTCGGGATTCTTATTACCTGCGCAGGCCACAACGGCCCCTTGAAGGAATTTGCGGAATACCCGATCGACGGCTGGCGCTTCGTCATGTCGCTCAATCTCGACGCGGTATTCCATTGCTGCCAGGCGGCAGTCCGGGAAATGCTCAAGACCGGCTACGGCCGCATCGTCAACATGGCGTCCATTGCCGGCAAGGAAGGCAACCCGAATGCGGTGGCCTACTCGGCGTCAAAGGCGGGGGTAATCGGTCTGACGAAATCGATCGGCAAGGAACTGGCGCCGACACAGATCCGTGTGAATTGCGTAACGCCTGCAGCGATCGAAACCGAAATGCTCGAGCAGTTGACCCCCGAATTCAGGGCTTATGTCACGTCCAAGATTCCTGTCGGGCGGCTTGGCCGGGCGGAAGAGGTCGCTTCACTGGTGACCTGGCTCGCTTCGGAAGAGTGCTCATTCTCGACCGGCGCCGTTTTCGACGTATCCGGCGGCCGCGCAACCTACTGAGGCTTTCCGTGCATAATCACCATAAACTCTCGCTCGCCTATCTCACCGTTCAGGGCTGCCCGCCGGTCGAGCTCGTCACATGCGCGGCCGCTGCCGGTTATGACGCCGCCAGCCTGCGACTCATCGCGCCGCACGGGCTCAGCCTCGCTCACCCGATCGTCGGCAATAAACCGTTGATCCGGGAAATTCAGAAGACGGCGGCGGATCTTGGAATATCCTTTCTCGACGGGGAAGTGTTCACGCTCTTGCCGGAAACGGATGTGGGCAACTGGCTGCCGATCATCGAGACGGCAGCGGAATTCGGCATGCCGCTCATGCAGATCACCTGTGAGGATCCGGAGCTCTCTCGCGCCGCGGACAATCTGGGACGTATCGCCGACGCAGCCTCCGAACACGGCATCAAGATGGCAATCGAGTTCATGCGCTGGCGCTCCACCGCAACCATCGAGGATGCCGCGCGACTGGCAAACGCCTCGGGGCGCGGCAATGTCGGCATCCTGCTCGACGCACTGCATCTGTCACGATCCGGCGGCAGTCCTGCCGCAGTCGCCGCCCTGCCACCGGACCTCATTCTGTATCTTCAACTCTGCGATGCGCCTATGCGGCAACCGATCGACAATGCCGGTTGTATTGACGAAGCCCGCAATGCAAGGATGATGCCCGGCGATGGCGGACTGTGGCTGAAAGAGCTCATGGCCACGCTTCCGAAAGATATTACGATCAGCGTCGAGACGCCCCACAGGGGCGACGCCATGCTGAGCTTCCAGGAGAAGGCCAAGAGCGGCATGGCTGCCACCCGCGAATTTCTGGCCTCGCTGCCGGCCTGAAGGAGGCCTTGAGTACTGCAGCGCTTCCAATAATCTGCGACCTGCGGCATGGAGGGGAGCTATTGGGGGATGGCGTGCCGTTATTGCAAGTCCTCCGGCTCAGCGGCCGGGGGTGTTTGATCCAAAACCTTGAAATGAAACCAGGCAGGCTTCAGGGAGACGTTACGAAGTGGATCCTAGACCACGAGGCTCATTGACAGCGCGCGTGACCGAGCGCTTGCGCCGGGCTATTCTCGACGGCGAGCTGGAACTTGGCGACGCCTTGTCGGAAGACAAGCTCGCAACCATCCTTGGTGTCAGCCGCAGCCCGGTTCGAGAGGCATTCACGGCGCTCGAACAGCAGGGCCTGATCGATATCCGGCCTCAGCGCGGCAGCTTTGTTTTCCTGCCAACAAACGAAGACACCAACAATCTTTGCGAATTCCGTCGGATGATCGAGCTGGAATCGATGCGCCTCGCCATGCAGCGAAAACGCGGCGAAACACTCGCCGCGATGAAGGCCGCGGCGCAAGACATGCAGGCAGCCATCGAATCGGGAGACAACCTTCGAAGTGCCGGTGCCGACACGGAATTCCACGCCGTTGCGATCGAGAACAGCGGCAATCCCTATCTGATCAATGCCTATCGGCTTGTGTCGGGAAAGGTGGCGGCTCTGCGCTCGCACAGATCGACGCTACCGACCCGCGAACAGGCAAGTGCAGAACACTTTGCGATCATCGCGAAACTGGAAACCGGCGATCTCGATGGCGCTCTGGATGCGCTTGGCACCCATATCCTGAAAATGGCGGAACGCTACAGTCTCGAACCCGCCCCTACCCGTGTCGGCGCGACAAGAAGCGGTCGGGCGTCTCGTAACGCGTCCCTGGATCACATAGGACCGCTACCCGATTGAAATGCCCCCGTTCTTCCTTGCTTGGGGCAGGCATCCGGGCAGGCGTCTATCGCCCGATCCTGTTCCAGCCGCGCGCACTATCTCCAAAAGCCGTATATCCCTCCCGGGTTACGGCAACCGTGTCCTCCAGCTTGATGAAGCCGAGGCGGGGATGTTGCCAGGTGGTCTCGATCGACAGGACCATGCCAGCCAGAAGCGGCTGCGCCCGGTGCGGCGCTGGATAAGGGACCGGACCATTGTCCAGAAGCCGCGGCGCCTCGTGCGGGATGAGGCCCATACCGTGGGCCACGAAACTCAGGCGGCCTTCGCGCGGTTTCGCTACCAAAGCCTCTGTCGCCGCGAAAATTTCCGAGCCGATCGCTCCGGCCCGGATCGCACGACGCGCGGCTTGCTGTATTTCATCGATTGCAGCGAGTGAATCGTCCAGCTCGCCGGACGGATTTCCGACAATGCCCATCCGGCAAAGATCGCCTATATATCCGCGATAGTTGCCTCCCGAATCCAGCGAGATGACGTCGCCGTCAGCGATGACCTGACCCGATGGCGCGCGGTTCATGTCCTTGCCAGCCGTTATCAGGCAATATTCGAAGCTCAAGCCACGCCGAACTTCTTCTCGGCGCAGAATTTCCACGACCTCCTGCTTCGTCTGACCGGGTTCGATCTTAGAAAAGGTCGCCACCATCGCATCGACCACTCCTTCCGACGCAATCTTCAAATAGCCAAGTTCGGTTGAGGATTTTACCGCCCGCAGCTCTTCCAGCACAGTGGTGCAATCCGATATGAGAGCCTTAGGCAGCGACGCTTGCAGAACTTCGAACGAATTGGCCGGCAGAAATGCGGATTCAATGCCGATAGAGGCGGCGGCAAGATCTTTTGCGGCGATATGTTCGAGCCCGAATTGGATCGTATCCACCGATCCGCGCGCCCGCAGATCAAGATGATCCGGCCAAAGGCTGCCGAGCTCCCGTTCATAACTCTCGTTGGGATTGCCGATATAGGCGACCAGATCGGGGCGCCCCTTCGGATAAACCATGACCGGAAGATAGCGGCTGAGGCCCGTCGCATCCATGTAGTCGAACATGAAGAAGCGGTAGCCGCCCAGCAGATATTGAACATTGTGCTTCGACGTTACCAGGAGGACATCGAGGCCTCGTTCCTCCATGAGCCGATCGAGCAAATCCGTATCGAATGGCGCTGACGTTGCCGGATGCCGCTTCATACCCTCGCTCCCCTTTGCCTCGCCCTTAACAGCGCAAAGACATCGTGTTGGAGCTTCAGGCGCTCGACAATGCTTCTGCATGGGCCGCGATCACCAGTTTCTTGCGACTGCCCCGCCTTATTGACATACAGTACCTCAGTTTGCAATTGTTAGCCGGCTCCGGGATATCAGCGTTGGAGCCATGGAGAGTTGTAAAATGAATGTTCGTGGAGACTGTTGGGAATGTGGACATTGTCCCCTTCCCCGCTGTGACCCGCGAAGCTTGAAGGAGCCCGAAATGAAGGCGCTTGTTTACCTCGGGAAGGGTAGTATGAACTATCGCGAGGTGGCCGATCCTCAACCCGAGCCGGGCGAAGCCGTCGTAAATGTCGTCGCCTGCGGCATCTGCGGTTCGGACATGCATGGGTATCACGGCCATGATCCACGCCGGGTTCCCCCGATGATCATGGGTCATGAAATCGCCGGAGTGGTGGAGACCGGAGCGATGGCCGGCACCCGCGTCACCATAAACCCTCTTTTGACCTGCAGGAACTGCAACGCCTGCCTCTCCGGCTATCCGCAACTGTGCGAGGAGCAGCGCAATATAGGGCTGCCGCCGCATGCCGGCGGCTTCGCTGAAAAGGTCGTCGTGCGGGAGACCAATCTCGTCCCGATACCGGACGACATGGACTTCAAGACCGCAGCGCTGAGCGAGCCGGTAGCCGTTGCCTACCATGCCGTTCAACTGGCGGCCCGCAGGCTGGATCGTCCTCTTTCAGCCCTGCGCATCGCCGTCCTGGGCGCAGGCGCCATCGGGCTGGCCACCGCGCTGGTGGCTGTTTCCCAAGGTGCTCACCGGGTCTGGCTTGGCGAGACGAGCGCCAACCGGCGCGCGACCGCAGCGGCCGCGCATGGATACATAAAGCCATATGAACCGGGCAGCCCAAATGATCCCGGACCTGCATCCGCCGATCTTGTTTTCGATGCCGTCGGCGCCAGAGCGACACGCGAAGCGGCTTTCCAAATGGTGCGGCGTGGCGGAACCATCGTCCATCTCGGATTATTGCCCGGATCCGAAGGTGTCGACGTGCGCCGGATGACACTCCAAGAAATCGCCTTCGTCGGCTCCTATTGCTATTCGATGACGGATTTCCGTGAAACGGTGGCTCTGCTCTCCGCAGGCCGGCTCGCCCCCCTGAACTGGGTCGAGACAAGACCGATGTCGGAAGGCGCGCTTGCATTCGAGGATATCGATCTCGGGCGCGCGAGTGCCGCAAAACTCGTCCTGACCACGTGAGAGGGGATTTCGCGCGCGTCTTATCATCCAGGGGAATTCCGTGTAACCGTGACACACCTGTTCATTTCAGATACGAGCGCTTATGGGCGACTTTGACGGCGTGAAGGCCAACAAGAATATCAATCCGATGAAGAAGAACCCGATTCAGCCGCAATCGCTGGCAGCAATCGTGGCCGACCGACTGAAATCCTCCATTCTCAGCCGGCAGCTTGCGCTTGGAGAAGCTCTATCGGAGGAAAAGATCGCTTCCGCCATGGAAGTCAGCCGCACGCCCGTACGGGAGGCGCTGACCCTGCTGCAGTTGCAGGGCCTGATCACGATCCTGCCGCGCCGCGGCAGTTTCGTCTTCAAGCCGGATCGCCGGACGCTGCATGATCTGGTGGAATATCGCCTGCATCTCGAGCTTCTCGTCGCCGGCTGGGCAACCGAACGGGCGCCGGAGGCTTTGCACGCGTCCCTGATGGAGGCACTTGCCGCCATGGAGAAAAGCCGCGCGGAGGACGACGCGCTGGCCTATGCCACAGCAGATACGCAATTCCACGACGCCTTCTTCATCCACTGCGCGAACCCCTTCTTCGTCGAAGCCTACGATATCGCCGCGGGGCGCATTGCAGCGCTGCGTTCGCACCTTTCGGGACAGCTCGGCCTGCACCGGCAAAAGACGTTTCAAGAACATCAGGACATGGCTGAAGCGGTAAAACGCCAGGACGTCGATCTGCTGCACAAGCTGCTCCGACAGCACATCGAAGCCATGGAGCCGAATTATGCAAGCGCGCTGGAAATATTGCAGCCGTAATCCTGTATCGGTTCCGCGAGGAAAGCCTAGCCGTTTGAAGGTACGCCGCGCGTCACTCCGGAAGACCGGCCTTGCGGCAGCCATCGACGAAGTGCTCGAGTGTCGCAGCGTCGCGGAACGGCTCGGTCGCGGCCCAGTGGCGGATCGTGAAATGCGGGTTGGAGACGAGGAACAGCTCGGCCTCTGCATGCGCCTCGCCGAGCCGGCCGAGCTGCGCGAGGCTTGCCGCCAGAAAACGGCGTGAGCTTGTCCGATAGGTCTCGTCCCTGCGCAGTGTCTCGACAGCCGCTTCGTATTGGCCGGCCGCATATTGCGCCTGCCCAAGCGTCAGATAATACCAGCTTGCCGGAAATGGGTTCAGCCGGAACGCCTTGGCGATATGCTCAAGGCCTTCCCCCACCCGTCCGGCCAGAACCGCGATGTCGGACAACGCCGCCCAGGCGTCGGCCTCGTTGGGATCGAGCTCAATCGCCTTTGCGAATTCCCCATCCGCCTCGGCGAAGCTGCGGTCGTAGGCAAGCAGGTAAGCCAGGACCCAGCGACAACCGGCATCGTTCGGATCGATCGTTACCGCCTTGCGCGCCAGTTCCAGGGCAACGTTCCGGGTCGTTTCCGTTGGTCCGCCGGAATGTATCCATCCCATCCAGTGGTTCAGGGCAAGCCAGCGATAGGCCTCGGCATATTCCGGATCGAGCGCAACCGCGCGCGTGAGCATCAGATGCGCTTCCCGCGCCGCCTGCGGTGAATCATCCATCAGCTTTCGCGCCCCCACGCAGAGATCGTAAGCCTCGATATTCTTGGGCCGATTACGCGGCGGCGGTGCGCGCAGCCGGCCGAGCAGCGCCTCGACGATCTTGGCCGTCACCTCGTCCTGAACGGCAAAGATATCCTCGAGGCTGCGATCGAAGCGTTCCGCCCACAGGTGCTCGCCGCTCATCGCATCGACCAGTTGGGCATTGATGCGCACGCGCCCTGCGGCGCGTCTTGCGCTCCCCTCCAAAAGGTAGCGCACACCAAGCTCCTCAGCGATCGCGCGCACATTCACCGCCCTCTCCTTGTAGGCAAAGGCCGAGTTGCGCGCGATGACGAAGAGGCCGGAGATCCTGGAGAGGTCCGTGATCAGATCTTCCGTCAATCCGTCCGCGAAGGATTCCTGTTCCGGGTCGTTGCTGAGATTCACGAAGGGCAGCACGGCTATCGATGGTTTGTCGGGCAGCGGCAAGGGTTTGCGCCTGGCGCCACCGAGTTGTTCGACGGCGCCCGTGAAGCGGTAGCCGACACGCGGGACCGTAACGATCCATTCACCGCCCCCATCACCGGCCGGGCCAAGCAGCTTGCGCAGCTGCGAGATCTGGACGGTGAGATTGCCTTCCTCGACGGCCATGCCCGGCCACGCCGCGTCCATCAGCTCGGCCTTGCCCAGGATTTCCCCGGGCCGGCCGACGAGCGCCGCAAGCAGCTTCAGCCCGCGGTGACCAACGGCAACGGGATCGTCGTTCCGAAGCAGCGTTCCCGCACCCGGATCAAGCACGAACGGACCAAAGGCAAAGCGCGATCCCTGCATGCGGCGCATCTATAATCCGTTTGGAAGTCTTTGAGAACTTTTTGGAAGGGCTTAATGACGACGCCGTTGGTATCCTGCAGAATTCATCCTCTTTCAGGTCGAGGGCTCCCAGATCCTCGGACATATCGAGGTTGCCATGAACGATACTCCTCCCACGGAGCCGACCGAAATGCCGGGCCGGCATTTACACGGCACGACATCACTGCGACAGGATCGAATCCCATGGGCCGCTATGGCGGGCATCATTGCGACCGTCATGGTGTTCGCCCTGGCACAGGGGCTCACCTATCCGCTGCTCAGCTTCATCCTGGAGCGGCAGGGGGCGACGCCCGGCCTGATCGGCCTGTCGGCGGCGATGACGCCGCTGGGGTTCATCGTATCCGCGCCCTTCATTCCGGCAATGGCGCTGCGCGTGGGCGGGGGGCGGCTTGCCATCCTGTGTTCGCTCCTTGCGGCACTCACCCTGACCGCGATTGCCTTCATGCAGGACGTCTGGGCCTGGATGCCGCTGCGCTTCCTGCTCGGCTTCTTCGCCAATCCGCTTTACGTGATCAGCGAAACCTGGCTGATCACGATCACGCCCGCGCCGCGCCGGGGCCGCATCATGGGCCTTTATTCGTCGATCGTTTCGGGCGGCTTCGCTCTCGGCCCGCTGTCGCTTGGCCTCACCGGCACTGAGGGGTGGCCGCCCTTCATGATCGGCATCGCGGCCTTCCTTCTCTGCGGCCTGATCGTGGCTGCGGTCGTGCCACGCCTGCCCAAAATGCCGCATGAAGGCGAGGCAACATCGCTCCGCGGCTTCTTCGCGCTGGCGCCGCTCCTCTTGTTTTCGGTTTTCACGGCCGCCGCCTTCGAGCAGATCCTGCTTTCCCTGTTCGCGGTCTATGGCGCGACACTCGGCAGCGCCGAGGGGCGCATCGCTTCGCTCATCACCTGTTTCATCGCGGGCAATGCCGCGCTGCAGATCTTGCTCGGGCGCGTGGCCGAACAGTTCGGCTCGACCCGAACCATGTTGTCCTGCGCTCTAGTGTCGCTGGCCGGCTGCTTGGCTCTGCCGGCGATCTTCAACACCTGGCTCATCTGGCCGCTCGTTTTCGTCTGGGGCGGGGCCTCGTTCGGGATCTACACCATGGCGTTGATCCAACTCGGCGAACGTTTCACCGGTCGAGCCTTGATCGCCGGTAACGCGGCCTTCGCGTTCGTATGGGGCATCGGCGGCATCGTGGGCTCGCCCGCGGCAGGACTGGCGATGCAACTGATCGGACATCAGGGGCTGCCTTTGTGCCTTGGCCTGCTGTGCTCTCTTTTGATGGGGTTTCTGATGGTGGAGAGGCGGCGGGGCTGATCGAGCACCTGTCCCCGGGCGTCCATATCATACCAGCTCCTCTCTCGCGTTTGAGGACACGGAAGACAAAGCAGATGCAATGCGGGCGAGCCTCCACACGGCTATTTGGGGAGGCAGTGCTTCTCAATGTCCTTTGCCGCGAATGCCGCGGCTCGCCGCCATGCCTCGTCCGTATCGCCGCGGTAACTTAGGAAACGATCACAGGTCGGCTTGTTGCTGGCCAGGTCCAGCACGGCGAATTTTACTCCGCCGACCAGCGTGCTCAATTTCTGGACCTCGCCGATCAGCAGGTATCCGGCGCCGACATTTCTTGCTTGGACGGACAGCGTTTCCAGTCCGGCAGTTCCTGCCGTGCATTTGCCGGCCCCGCAGGTCAATGGGACAACGTTCATCCGTCTGCTGGCCGAAAGGCTCTCCTGAAGCGTAGTTCCCAACGCTTTCAGCCGCTTTGCGTGCTCGGCACTTTGGTCTTTGACCTCTCCCGAGGTATCTCTGAAGTCGAAATCGGTGATCGCCAAAGTCATCGGCTCTGCGGCACCGGCCAAACCGGAGGATGTGCCTGCGGCGGCGACGGCGAGCATCATGAAAAGCCCGCTATATGCGGAAAAACGGTCCGATCCGAGTGCGCCTGGGCATCGCATTCTCCGCATTTTCTCCTCCCGGCCAGAACAATAGCAGCCGGGACGCTAAGGGCCAATACACCGTTTCTTCATGCGTGAAGCAAACGAAAGCAACCCAGCCTGGCTGCCCTCCATCATCGATCGCCCCTAAAGATTTCGGTGAGGCGAGGCGTGAATATGGTGGATATTTTCCGGGGCCTTGGGCAAGCTCTTCGAGAGCGAACAAGAAGAAGCCCGAGGAATATGAGTTCGAAACCCTACGATCCCGCCGAAGAAGGCGCGGAGATGTCCTTTCGCGAGCAGATGTCCTATTCGGACTATCTGCATCTCGAAGACGTGCTCGGCGCCCAAAAACCGATTTCCGGCGCACATGACGAACTGCTGTTCATCATCCAGCATCAGACCTCCGAGCTCTGGATGAAGCTCGCGATCCACGAGATCACCTCGGCGATGGCTGCGATCCGCAATGACGATCCCCAGCCGGCCTTCAAGATGCTGACGCGCGTCGCCCGCATCTTCGAGCAGCTCAACAATGCCTGGGATGTGCTGCGAACCATGACGCCCAGCGAATATACCGAGTTCCGTGGCCTGCTCGGCAAGTCCTCGGGCTTTCAGTCCTATCAATATCGGGCGATCGAATTCCTCGCCGGCAACCGCAATCTCGCCATGCTCGGGCCGCATGGGCACCGGCCGGAAATCCTCGTCATGCTGGAGGACATCCTTGCCCGCCCGAGCCTCTATGACGAGGCGCTGCTGCTGCTTTCCCGGCGCGGCTTCGATATCGGCGCCGATGCCACACGAACCGATTGGCGCGCAACGCGTAACGAAAACCCGAAAGTGCTGGAGGCCTGGCGGGCCGTCTACAGCATCCCCGGCAAGCATTGGGAGCTTTATGAGCTTGCCGAAAAGCTCGTCGATTTCGAGGATTATTTTCGACGCTGGCGCTTCAACCATGTCACCACGGTCGAACGCGTCATCGGCTTCAAGCGCGGCACCGGCGGCACGTCCGGCACGCAATATCTGAAGAAGATGCTGGAAGTGGAGCTGTTTCCCGAGCTCTGGCGGGTGCGCACCGTTCTGTAGACCTGCCTCCTTGCGCTTAGCCGACTTGTCGCTAACTCCCGCAGAGCGCTCGCACGTTCAACAATCCCCAGCCGTAGATCGCGTCCTTGCCGGGTGCGCCCATGTCTTCGGCGCTCCGCATCAGCTCCGCCTCGATCTCGCGCGACGTGAGTTCCGGCCGGGCAGCGAGCATGACGGCGGCGGCGGCCGTGACGAATGGGGCCGCAAACGACGTGCCGCTCTTCTGCCGCCCGCCGGAAATGGATGCGGCAGTCCACACGCCGACGCCCGGCGCGGCGATATCGATATGCACCCCGCGTCCGGCCCGGCGATAGGGTTTTCGCGCCCGGTCGACGGCGGTCACCGCGATCACGTCTTCATAGGCGGCCGGATAGACCGGCTTGGCGTTCGGCCCGTCATTGCCGGCGGCGGCGACGAGGGTCGCTCCCTGCCCGATTGCCGCTTTCACCGCCTGTTCGAGCAGCAGGTTCGGCGGGCCTGTGAGGCTGAGATTGATCACCTTGATGCCGCGCCGGGTCAAAAGATCGAGGGCGCGCACCAGGTCGTAGACATTGGCGATGTCGGCCGCATTGCCGAAACGGCGGAAGGCATCGACCGCCACCAGTTCCGAAGCCGGCAGAAGCCCCGGCGCCCGGCTGCCGGTCGAACCGACCAGAAGGGCTGCCACCGCCGTGCCGTGCTGCTCGCCGGACCGCGGCAGCGCCTCATCGCTCAGGCGGATGACCTCGATGCGGGCAGCAGCGAGTGCCGCATGATCCGCGTTGATGGCCGTGTCGATGAGGCCGATCCGCTGCGGTGCAGCGCAGGTGTCGCGGCCGGCCTCGATCGGCCAGCCCACCATGTGACGCACCAGCGCGCAACGGCCATTGCCGCAGGCGGAGGAGCTCTCCTGCTCCGGCTGATAGAAATGGTTGAAATCCACTGCGGCGTCCGGCGCTTCGGCCGCTATCGCCTGACGGGCCGCGTCGAGCGTCATGCCTGATGGGATGGTCAACCGCACCAGCTCGCCGGCCGTCAGGGCAACCGGCAATCGGTCGTCGACAGTGAAGCCCGCCTGGGTGAGGCTCGTGATGCTCGCCTCGTCGAGGCCGACCGCAACGATCTCGTTCGGGGCCCGGTCCGGGATCCTGGCCGGGCGGGGCGGCGGCGCGCGGCGCGATTCCCGCCATGGCCACCGGAACAGCCTGCGGATATCGCCGCGCCGGTCGTCGCCATAGTTGCCGCCATCCCGACCGCCGCGGCCTCCGCCGTCATCGTCATCCCCTCCTCCATCGTCGTCTCCGCCGTCATCGTCGTCATCGGCATAAGCGATGGAAATGCCCGGCAGGACACCAGCATACCGTGGCGCCGGTAGCAGAAGACCCGCGACGAGAACCAGGCAAAGGAGCATAGCCAGACGGCGGGCATGTCTTGCAGCTAAGTACCGCATTCTCCATCTCCGATAGAAAACAGACCGCATGAACGGCTTTTATCTCCCGCCATGCTACCCGGAGTAGACGTTTGACTCGACAGAATATTCCGCGCCGTGCCAAAGATTTCCCATGACGAACGACGCACCCACAGTGCCGGAACGGCTGGTCGATTTCCTGCCTAACCTGCGGCGGTTTGCGATCTCGCTCTGCCATTCGCGCGAGCTTGCAGACGATCTCGTGCAATCCGCCTGCGAGCGGGCGATCCTTGCTGCCGACAGTTTCGTGCCCGGCACCCGTTTCGATGCGTGGATGTTCCGCATCCTGCGCAATCTCTGGATCGACCATCTGCGGCGCCGGAAGACCGCAGGGCCGCAGGAGGATATCGACGAGGCCCGCGATGTCGCCGTCCCTTCCGGCGAGGCTGCTTCCCATGCCCGCATGGCGCTTCTGGAGGTGACCGCGGCATTGCAGAAACTGCCCGACGAACAGCGCGAAGTGCTCGTTCTCGTCTGTGTCGAGGAACTGAGCTATCGGGATACCGCCGAGGTCCTGTCCATTCCCATTGGCACCGTGATGAGCCGGCTGGCGCGGGCGCGGAAAAATCTGGCCGAGCTGACGGGAATAAGTGGCGAGGAAAAGCGTTCGTCGGGCATGAAAGGCGACGTGGCATGATGGAACAGGAATTCGACGACGAAACTCTGGTGACCTTCGCGGATGGAGAGCTGGACGATGCGACCGCCGCACGGCTGGAGGCTGCGCTCGAAAAGGACGAGGTGCTGGCTGCCCGCCTCGCCGTCTTCCTCGACAGCCGTACCGCCATCGCCGCGGCGTTGAAGCCGCTGATCCATGAGCCTGTCCCGGATGGGCTGAAGGTTGCCGTCCAACGGATGGCGGAGAATGCAAAGAGCCCGGAAACTGCCCCGGATGGCAATGTCGTCGCCTTCCGCCGGAAACAGGTCTCGTCCGCGCCGCCGGCCCGGAGAACCTGGCTCATGCCGATCGCGGCTTCGCTGGTGGCCGTCGCGGGCATCGGCGGATTCATGCTGGGCCGGGAAATCGGTCCCACGACGCCAGACGCCAATGCCGGGCTTGCAGCCGCACTCGATCGGGAGGTTTCCGGCCGCGACGTGGCCCTTGGCACGGCCGGCGAGAGCCTGCATGTCGTCTCCAGCTTTCGCGACGAGCACGGCGATCTCTGCCGCGAATACGAGCTGAGACGGGCGGACGGCAACACCATATCCATCGCCTGCCGCGAGGACGGTGCCTGGGTGACCCGGCTTGCTCTCTCCGCGCCCCGGGCGCAAGGCTACACACCGGCATCCGCCCAGGAGACGATCGACGCCTATCTCGCCTCGATCCACGCCGGTACACCGCTTTCACCGGAAGAAGAAGAGAAGGTCCTTTCGGAGCTCCGGTAAAATTTCGCATTGTCGGGAATAAGAAAGCATCCGTGCCGTTCTTCTCGCCATGAATTCGTGAGGAGACCGCGATGAACCTCTCTCTGCTGAAAAAGCCGCAACCGAAGATCGCCTTCCTCTGCCGCAAGGAGGACGAAGGGATCATTCCCGCGCCCGTACGGGCCAAGACCGCCCTGCCCGACTGGTTCCGCAAGCTTCCGCCGGTGAGCGAGGATCATGTTTCGCCAACCGACAGCGGACTGACGGTGAAGCGCTGCATGCCCTTTCTCGACGCCATGGCGACGGGCTGGGTGATCGGCCTTGCCGCGACCGTGCGCATGGAGATCGCCGATGAAGGCAAGACCGTGAATTGCGGCTGGGATTTCGACCGCACGCTCGTCAGCAATCACGCCAGCCATCAGGTTGCCGGCAACCCGCGCGAGCCGCTGCCCCCCTGCAAGTTCCACAATTACTGGACCATCCGCACGCCGCCCGGCTGGAGCTGCCTCTTCGTGCCGCCCCTCAACCGGCCGAACGGCGTGTTCGAAGTCGTGGCAGGCGTGGTGGATACCGATACCTATCAATCGGAAATCCATTTCCCCTTCTTCGCCACCGGCGAGGACGGACTGCATGTGCTGGAACGCGGCACGCCGATCGTGCAGGTCATTCCCTTCCGCCGGGAGACGTCGGATCTCGCGGCCGACATCCGCGCCGAAAACGAACAGGAAAGCGTAACCCGCCGGACGATCTTCCGCAAGACGCTCGCTTCCGATGGCTGGTACCGGAAATTCGCCCGCGCCCAGCGCTGACGTAAGGTCAGGAGCCCTTTATCACCGTCGGCGCGCCGCGTGCCGGCGGCAAAGCCGTACATCAGGATAATTATATAACCGCTTGAAATATTAATAATTTTTTTGGGAATAGACCTCTCTTCCAGCCGTTTCTCCTTCGCAGCCGGAAAGGGCTGCAATTACAAAGGAGAAACACCATGAAGAAAGTCATCGCAATGTTGAGTGCGTTCCTGGCGGTGGGTGCGGTTCCTCCCGCACCGGCCGTTGCCGACGATCCGCTCACCCGCTTCCTGGATAGGTCGATCCGCAACGGCAAGGCCACCTATGCTCAGGCCCGGCGCGACCGGGATGACGGGCGCAGCGATTGGTCGAACTCCAATTCCAACCGCAACTCCAACAGCTCTTCGAATTCATCGAGCAATTCGAATTCGAACAGCAATTCCAATTCGTCCAGCAACTCGAATTCTAATAGTAGCTCGAACAGCAGTTCGAACTCTTCGAACAATTCCAGTTCGAACAGCTCGTCCAACTCATCGAGCAATTCCAGCTCGAACTCCTCCTCCGACGACGATTGATCGGCTGCTGCACGAGGAGACGTCCGTCGCCCTTCAGGAAGGGCGGCGGACGCCGTCTCAACTCAGGGCGAGGTCGAAAACGTGGTGATGGATGCGACCGTCGAACATTTCGAGCAGGCCTTTGGTGACTTCCCGGCTTTCGTAGCGCACCGGAGATTCTAGCGCGGCAGCGAGTGCCTCGCGGCTCTCGTACATGGTCGAAAGCACCATCGGGTAGGCCGGAGCCCCCTCGTCCCGCTCGGTATTGTAGAGCACGCGCACTTCCTTGATGCCGGGAAAGGCGAGCCACATGGGCATCAGCTTCTCGGCGACATAGGCCTTGAACGCCTCCTCGCGGCCGGCATGGATCGTGCCTTCGAAAAAGGCCTGACGAATGATCATCGGGATTTTCCCACTCAGTTGACGGTGGTCGGCGGCTTCTCGCCGGCGAAATGGGCGGCGATATTGGCAAGCACCAGTTCGCCCATGGCGACGCGCGTCTCGACCGTGGCGCTGCCCTGATGCGGCATCAGCACCGTGTTGGGTGCGTTGAAGAAATCCTCGCGGATGCGCGGTTCGTTGAGGTAGACGTCAAGGCCGGCGGCGGCGATGGTGCCGTCATTCAGGGCCGCGAGCAGCGCATCCTCGTCAACGACGCTGCCGCGGGCGATGTTGATCAGAACGCCCTTGGATCCCAAGGCCTTCAAAACCTCGGCGTTGACGATGTTCTGGGTCTCGGCATTCGCCGCGATAATGACGCAAAGCACGTCGCTGTCTTCGGCCAGCGAAACCGGCGAGGCGCAGGATTTCCAGGAGATTTCCTCGACCGGTGACCTGTTCCAGTAGCGGACATCCATGCCGAAGGCCTCCGCGCGGCGGCCGAAAGCCTTGCCGATCTGACCGAGACCGAGAATGCCGACGCGCTTGCCCTTGGGGCTGTTGCCGAGCGGAAAACCTTCCTTGCCCCATTTGCCCTCGCGCACGAAGGCGTCGCCCTTGGCGATGTGGCGCAGCACGCCGAGCATCAAAGCGATGCCCATGTCGGCCACGTCGTCGGTCAGCACGCCTGGCGTGGTCGTGACGTCGATATTGCGGCTGCGGGCGAACTTCAGGTCCACCTTGTCGGTGCCAACGCCGTTGATGGCGATCACGCCGAGCGACGGCAGCTTTTCGATCCATTCGTTGGAAAGTCCCGTGCCGCCGCCGGTCGCAACGCCGCGGATCTTCGGCAATGCGGCTTCCAGCGTCGTCTTCTGAGCCGGGTCATAAAGGCGATGAACCGTATAGGCGGCATCAAGCTGGTCCTCGATGAACGGCATCATCGGCTCAACAAGGAGGATATCTGGTTTCACGTCCGGAACTCCGTATTCGAATTGCTGCGGCTCAGGAAATCTGGCCGAGGAAGTTTTTCAGCCGGTCATTCTTGGGGTTGCCAAAGAATTCGTCCGGCGCACCCACTTCGAGGATTTCGCCGCGATCCATGAAGATGACGCGGTCGGCGACCTGACGGGCGAAGCCCATTTCATGCGTCACGCAGAGCATGGTCATGCCTTCCTTGGCAAGATCGATCATGGTGTCCAGCACTTCCTTGACCATTTCCGGGTCGAGTGCCGAAGTCGGCTCATCAAAAAGCATGATCTTGGGATTCATGCAGAGCGCGCGGGCGATCGCGACACGCTGCTGCTGGCCGCCGGAAAGCTGGGCCGGATATTTTTCCGCCTGTTCGGGAATGCGCACCCGCTCCAGGAATTTGCGGGCCGTCTTTTCCGCTTCGGCCTTGGAGATGCCGCGTACCTTCATCGGCGCCAACGTGCAGTTTTCCAGGACCGTCATATGCGGGAAAAGGTTGAACTGCTGGAAGACCATGCCGGTCTCCTGCCGCACGATGTCGACATTCCTGCCGCCGGCCGTCAGGTCATGGCCGTCGACGACGATCCTGCCGTTCTGGATCGTCTCGAGCTGGTTGATGCAGCGGATCAGCGTCGATTTACCCGAACCGGAGGGGCCACAGATGACGATCCGCTCCCCCCGGTTGACGGAAAGCTCGATGTCCTTCAGCGCGTGGAAGCCGCCATACCACTTGTTGACGCCTTCCATGCGGACGGCCCAAGGGGAAACAGTGTCGGAAGCTCCCCGCACGTCCGTTGTCGATGCGTTTGCCTTAACCTCAGTCATGCGAGGAACTCCCTTTCAGTCTTACTTTGCGTCGGTCACGAAGTCCGGCAGCGGCGTGCCGAGCCACTTCTCGTGGATTTTGTTGAGCTCGCCATTGGCTTTCATCTTGTCGATGAAGGCGTTGACGGCCGTCAGCAGTTCAGCCGAACCCTTGCGGACCGCGATGCCCTGTACCTGCTGGCTGAGCTGGATCTTCTGGTCAAAACGGCCCGGAGCAGCCGTTTCGATCTGCGCTGCGACGACGTTCGAAACACCGATCAGCTCGACCTGGCCCGAAAGCAGGGCCTGTACCGCGCTGGCGTCGTCATCGAAACGCTGGATCCTCGCGTCCTGCGGAGCGATCTTTGTAACGGCCGTGTCCTGCGTCGAGGCGCGGGCCACGCCGACCGTCTTGCCGGAAAGATCTTCGGGCTTGGAGACCTCCGTGCCGGTCGCACCGAAAACGCCGATCGAGATACCGGCATAGGGCTGGGAGAAATCGACGCTCTTGGCGCGCTCTTCGGTGATGCCGAGAGAGGCGACGAGCAGGTCGACCTGATTGCTCTGCAGATACGGAATGCGGTTCGGGCCGGTGACCGGCACGATCTGGACCTTCACGCCCCATTCCTGGGCGAGCAGCTTGGCGACGTCGGCGTCATAACCGTCCGGCTCGTTATTGGTGTTCATGATGCCGAAGGGTGGGAAGTCGACCAGCATGCCGACCTTTA
Organism: Neorhizobium descurainiae; assembly: GCF_051400715.1. NCBI lineage: Bacteria > Pseudomonadati > Pseudomonadota > Alphaproteobacteria > Hyphomicrobiales > Rhizobiaceae > Neorhizobium > Neorhizobium descurainiae. Next base: position 184,168 of record NZ_JBLFFK010000007.1, on the reverse strand, counting down.
CCGTGCCCGCGGACTTGATGCTTTCGACGGTCTGTGCTGCAGCCGTCGAGGCCATCGCACCGGCCATCAGGCCCGCGCCGATCGCAGCCACCATCATGCGTCTCGAAATATTCATGTTCCTACCCTTTCTGTTGCGCCGGGTTACCTCCCTCCGGCTCGGGTCCCGTCAGCGTGTCGTCGCCCGGGAAAATCTCACTTCCATCTGCCGCGCGAGCACCGAAAGCGGCCAGCACAGCACGAAATAGACCGCCGCAACCGTGCCGAACACGAGAAACGGGCTGAAGGTCGCATTGTTGATGATCTGCCCCTGGCGGGTGAGTTCGGTGAAGCCGATGATCGCCGCAAGCGACGTGCCCTTGATGAGCTGCACCAGGAAACCCACCGTCGGAGCGACGGCGATCTTGCTCGCCTGCGGCAGGATCACGTAGCGCATGCGATTGTAGTAGCGCAGCCCGAGAGCGGTTGCTGCTTCCCGCTGGCCCGGCGGCACGGCTTCGATGCAGCCCCGCCAGATTTCGCCGAGGAAGGCGCTCGCATGCAATGTGAAGGCGATCGTCGCCGCGACCCAGGGATTGATCGCGAAGCCGAAAATGTTCATGCCGAAGAAGACTAGGAAGAGCTGCATGAGCAGCGGCGTGCCCTGGAATATGCGGATGAAGCCGGTGGCGATAAGGCGCGGCCATCTGGAATCGGAGACACGCGCCAGCGCGATGACAAGACCGCCGACCCCACCGCCGGCAAAGGCGATCGCCGACAGTGCGATCGTCCACTGCGCCGCGAAGACGATGATCCAGAGTTCGTTCCAGCCGAAAGGTCTGATCAAAGGCATGGTCAGTCTCCTATCGGCTCAACGGATATTTGAAGGCGGCCTTCTCGATCACCGAGAAGATGGTCGAGAAACCCACGGACATGGCGAGATACATCAGCGTGATGACGATATAGACCTCGAAGCTCGCAAAGGTCGCCGACTGCAGGTCGTTTCCGGCTGCGGCAAGATCGTCGGCCGAGATCGCCGAAACGACGCTCGAGGTCAGCATCAGATAGATGAACTGGCTCGTCAGCGCCGGATAGACGGTTCTCAGCGCCGGTTTCATGATGATGTAGCGGAAGACCTGGAGCTTCGAGAGCCCGAGCGCGGTGCCCGCTTCCACCTGCCCCTTATGGATCGATTCGATGCCGGCGCGGATGATTTCCGTGCCATAGGCACCGAAATTGACCACGAGCGCCAGAAGCGCCGCACTGTTTGGCGTCAGGCGAAGACCGAGCGACGGCAGGCCGAAGAAGATGAAGAAGATCTGCACCAGGAACGGCGTGTTGCGGATGATCTCGATATAGGCATCGATCACCCAGCGCAGCGGCGCGACGCCGGACGTCTTGCCGGCGGCACAGAGGATCGACAGGATCAGGCCGAGGATCATCGCCGCGACCGAAAGCTGGATCGTCAGCCAGGCGCCGAGAAGAAGCTGATCGAAACCCGCGAGCACGGGCTCGAAGTTGAAATTATACAACTTGGGACCTCCCCAATGATGTCGGACAGGCTCGCGCTCCTCTGCGGCGCCTATCAATTTAGATCGATCTAAGAGCTTTTCGGCCGGGCGTCAACCGGGAATTAACGCTTTATTATAGGGCGGAGATCGTGATTTTGGCGCAGGATTGGCGAATATGGAGCTGTGTTTCCTTCACAACCCTGCGAGGCGGACACAGTGGATCGGCGAGCCGGTCGAGCAGCAGCCGGGCGGCGTTTTCGCCGATCGCCACCGGCGCGGTCGATACGGACGTGAGCCGCGGACGTATCACGTCGGCTTCGGCAACGTCGTCGAAGCCGACCAGCGAAAAATTCTCCCCGACCTTCAGCCCGAGATCGTGAAGCCCGGCCGACAGGCCAAGCGCGATGACGTCGTTGAAGCAGATCACCGCCGTCGGTTTTTCCGGACTGTCGAAAAGCAGCTGCGCCGACGCCGGAATCTGAGCGGTCTGGTAAGGGACGCGGATGATCCGGTCCGGATCGAAGCCACGCGAGACCATGGCCTCCCGAAAACCTTCGATACGCTCCAGATAGGCGGAATGGATCGGCCCGTGGACGGCAAAGACGATTTTTCGATGGCCGAGCGAGGCGAGATAATCGACCGCCTGATGCATGCCGGCGGCGTAGTCCACGCCGGCGTAATCGGCCGTGTCGGAGATATGGCGAAGCACCTGCACGAGCGGCAGTTTCCATTCATCGACATGATCCAGGAATTCCGGCTCGGTTCCGGCCGCCGGGCACAGGATGACGCCGTCGACGCCGTGCTCGCGCATGCGCCGCATCACCATGTCCTGCCGTTCGACCAGGTCGCCGCTGTTTGCCAGGATCACCACCATGCCGGCGGCGTCGATGACGGCTTCGATGCCGGACAGCAGCTCCGCGAAAAACGGGTTCGTCAGGTTCGGCACGATGACGCCCACCGTATGGCTACGCTCAGCCCGAAGGCGCGCCGCGCCCATGTTATAGACATAGCCGAGCTCGCGCATTGTCGCCTCCACACGGGCGCGGGTTTCGGCGCCGACAAGAGGGCTCTTGCGGATGACGAGCGAGGCGGTCGCGCGCGAGACATTGGCATGCCGCGCCACATCGAGAAGCGTTACGCGGCTTTTCTTTCGATCATCGGATGGCATGGATGTCACTTAGCAGAGGTATCGGGGACCGGAACAGCCCTCGCTTATAATCTGCCTTTCATGCTGTCCTGGTCAATCCAATCGCGATCGGCCTCATCATTCCGCCGCGGCGAGCAGACCTTCCATCTCCATCAGAAATGAAAATTCGCCTGCCAGCCCAGGCGCGCAGGCGACCACAGGCCCGCCCCGCTGGAGGAGGTCGGCAAGCGGCGGCACGGCGACGATCGCCCCCGCCTCTTCCGCAATCCGCACCCCGGCCAGCATGTCCCAAACGGAAAGATGCCGTTCATAGTAAAGATCGGAAATGCCTTCCGCCACGCGGATGAGCCCGATCGCCGCCGCCCCCATGCGGCGATAGTCTATCCCACGCGCGTAGAGCCTTCGCGAGACCGCAAGGTAATCCTCGAAGTCGGTTCGGCGGGAATGGCCGAGAATGGCGATGGCATGATTGGGGTCGCTGGTCTTCGCGGCCGCGATCGGTTCGCCTTCCTTGAAGGCCCCCTGCCCCCGGACCGCGTGAAAGACCTTGTCCTGAGCCGCGTCGTAGATCACGCCGATGAGGATCTCGCCGCCTGCGACGAAGGCGATCGATACGCCCCAGTGGCGGAAACCGCGGATGAAATTCGTCGTGCCGTCGATCGGATCGACCACCCAGGTACCGCCTCCGGTCCCGTCCTTATTGGAACGCCCGCCGCCCTCCTCGCCGAGGAAGGCATCATCCGGGAAGTCGCCAAGCAACGCCGTGCGGATCGCCTGCTCGGTGCGCCTGTCGGCGACGGTGACGAAATCCTGCAGGCCCTTGTTCTCGATCCCGAGCATGTCCGGCAGGGCTTCCGCCCGGAAGGCAGCCGCCTCCATGCCGACCCGTCGCGCAACTGAAATGGCGGCCTCGGCGCGTGCGTTCAGGGCAGAAGGATCAAATGCGGATGTGGATGCCATTATGCACTTTTTCTCTTGATCAGCGTCACGGGCGTGAACTCCACCCGCGCGACCGCATCCGGTTCGGACATGCGGCTGGTGAGCAGGTCGATCACCTGTTCGGCCTGCACGTCGCAGGGCTGCAGGAACGTGGTGAGCTCATAGGCGCTCCAGCTTGCCTGAGGGATGTCGTCATGACCGATCACCTTGATGGAGCCGTCCCGCCTGCCGGCTTTGGCAAGCCCGTCGAGTACGCCGCAGGCCATGTAGTCGTTGACGCAGAAGACACCGTCGATGCCGAGGTCGAGCAGCCTTTCCGCCGCGCCGTGGCCATGCCGGTAGTCGTTCAACACCACGGGGATCAGCGATGCTTCGATCCCGAGCATCGTGCAGCGGCTCTGGAAAGCCTCCGCACGGCGGCGCGAGGAATAGGAGACGGCCGCGCCGGCGATGACCGCGAGTTTTATGGCGCCGGCCGCCAGCAAGTGGTCGGCGGCGGTATAGCCCGACATCCGGTCGTCCGAGACGACGCGGTCGACGAAGGGAAAATCCTCGCCTTTGTTGATCAGCACGATCGGCACGCCTTCGGCGGCACATTCCTCGAAAATATGCGACGGCGGCGCGTCCGACGTGACGATGACCCCCGAGACCGCATAATGCAGCAACTGCTCGATGACGGTGGCGCTGTCCGCCTCCTTGGAGGTCGGCAGAAGGATCGGCCGGTAGTTGCGGGCGATCAGCGCGTGGGCGAGATTTTCGAGCTGCTGGGTGCGGAAGGGATTGTCGAGGCCGGCGGCGACCAGCCCGACGAAGTCGGAGCGCTTGTTCGTCAGGCTGCGGGCGAGATAGTTCACCCGGTAACCGAGTTCCTTGGCCGCCTGATAGACCTTCTGCCGGGTCTTCTCCGAGACGCTGGCATCCGGCGTGAAGGCGCGCGACACGGCGGCACGCGAAACGCCCGCTGCGCGGGCCACGTCGAAGGAGGTGACCCGCCGCGGCTCGCGCCCCGCGCCAGTCATTTCCCTGGGACGCATCAGGTCCGGCAGGTCGGTGCAGATGCCGAGGACCGGCAAAGCCATGATGTCGTTCAACACCTCCGGCCGTTCCTCATGCCAGAGCACGAGTTCCCTGCCGTCGGAGAAGGTCTTTTCGATCAGTTCGTCGGTGACGAATTCCTGTGGCGTGTCGCTCGCCCGCTCCCAGCAGAGATGCAGGATATCAGCCTCTGCCTCGTCGCCGAGCTTGTGCGGATCGGCTCCGACGCGGACCAGCACGGAAAGCGGCCAGTCGCAGCCCATATCGTGCAGTTCGCGCACCTGCGCCACGTCGAAGGAGCCGAGGCAGGCGAAACGTTGGTCCATGTCCTTGAGATGCTGCCAGCAAAGCGGCCCCGTGCCCGGCCGCTTCAACTCCACATAGAGCCCGCAGCCGGTCTCGCGGCCGAGTGCTGCGACTTCCTCGAAGCTCGGCACGTCCGGCACGGCTTTGCGCAGGGCCGCAAACGTCATCTGCGAGATATGCAGGTCCTTCTGGAAGACGCGTTCCAGATGATCGTCATGGGAGACGACGACCACGCCGTCGGCAGTCATCTGCGTGTCGAGTTCCCACATTTCGGCGCCGAGTTCGGCGGCCCGGCGGAAGGCGGCAAGCGTGTTTTCCCGGCTATGGCCGCTCGCGCCGCGATGACCGATGCAGAAAGGCAGCTTGCCCTTGTTTTCCGGCCAGCCGAAGCGGGTGAAGAAGGGGGAAAAGTCGCGCATTACCCAAGTCTCCGGCCGTCTTCGGCAAAGACCAGAGCCGCCTTGCTGTCGAGGCCCCACCGAACGCTGTCGCCGAGCTTGATGTCGTTGCGAACAGGCTGGATCGAGCGCAGCACGGAGCCATCCGGCAGGACCACGTCATAAAGGTTCTCGCGCCCCTGCGTTTCCGCAAACGCCACCTTCCCCTCCACCGGCACGTCGCCGGCGCTTCCGAAATGCTCCGGCCGCACGCCGAGCGTCAGCGCCGTGCCGTCCGGAATGCCGGCGAGCGCGGCAAGTGGCAGCCTGAAATTGCCGCCGCCGAGCACGAAGGTGCCCTGTTCGGCCCTGCCCTTCAGGAAGGAGATCGGCGGATTGCCGAGGAAGCCGGCGACGAAAGCCGTCCGCGGGTCGTTGTACATCTCCGACGGTGTGGCGATCTGGACGATCTCGCCCGCCTTCATGATGGCGATGCGGTCGCACATGGACATCGCTTCCACCTGATCGTGGGTGACGAGGACGGCGGTAATGCCCGTTTCCAGCTGGATGCGGCGGATTTCGGAGCGCATTTCCAGCCGAAGCTTGGCATCGAGATTGGCGAGCGGCTCGTCCAGCAGGAGCACGTCCGGCTTGCGGACGAGCGCACGCGCCAGCGCGACGCGCTGCTGCTGGCCGCCGGACAGCTGGCCGGGACGTCGCTCGAGCAGTTCGGAAATGTGGGTCAAGTTGGCAATGGCCCGCACGTCCCTGTCGATCTCCGGCTTCTTGTCACCACGAACGGTGAGTGGGAAGGCGATGTTTTCGAAGACGCTCAGATGCGGATAGAGCGCATAATTCTGGAAGACGACCCCGACGTTCCGTTTCTGGCTCGGCAGGCGGCTGACGTCGCGCTTACCGAACAGGATCTGCCCCTCATCCATGCGATGGATGCCGCAGATGGCGAAGAGTGTCGTGGACTTGCCGCAGCCCGACGGTCCAAGAAGGGCGAGCATCTCGCCGTCGTTGATCGTGAGGTTCATGTTGTCGATGACCGGCGTGCCATCGAACGTCTTGGTGAAATTCCGGATCGATATCTGCATTAGCCTTTGGTGCCCCCGCCGAAAATGTTCATGAGCCGGTTCTGGAAGACGATGAAGAGCGCGAGGATCGGCAGCGTGTAGAACAGGCCGACCGACTTGAAGATGTTGAAGTTGTAGGTGCTGGAATTCGGGTCCGAGACCGCATTGAGATACATGGACAGGACTTGGAAATCGCTGGATGGCGCAAGGATCCGCGGCAGCATGTATTCGCTCCATCCGTCGATGAAGGCGAAGATCGCCAGCGACAGCAGCCCAGGCTTGACTTGCGGGAGGATCAGCCGGCGCCAGACCGTGAAACGGCTGGCCCCGTCCTGAACGCCCGCCATCTCGATTTCCCAGGGCACCGCGTCATAAAAACCCTTCATGATCCAGATTCCGAACGGCAACATCAGGCTGGACTTCACGAGAATGACGCCGGTCAGCGAATTGTAGAGCCCGGCGAATTGAAGCACCAGGAAGACGCCGATGATCAGGGTGACCGATGGGAAGGCATGCATGACCATGATGCCGGACAGCACGAAGCGCCGAAACGGCAGGACGAGCCGGGAGAGCGCATAGCCTGCCGTGGCGGAAACGCTCACGACAATCACCACCATGCTGATGGCGAAGAGAACGGTCGTCAACGTCGGCTTCCACACATCGCCGGTGATCGCGGGATCGATGAGGAAACGCCAATGCTGCAGGGTGAATTCACTGGGCAGGATGGAGCCTGCAGGCGCATTGGTGAATGTATCGACGACCAGGAAGAGATACATCACGGCCAGCGGCAGGCTGAGCACCAGAAGGAGCAGGATGATCGGCCAGGCGGCGAAATTGCGTGTCATGTCCGCCTCCTAAAATTCGATCCTGGGCTTCGACATCATGTCGTCGAAGCGGAACAGGCGCAGATAGACGACGGAGAGTACCAGTCCGACGGTCACGAGGATCAGCGCCATGGCCGCGCCAAGGCCGTATTGCAGGTTGCCGGTGTAGTTGTTGAGCGCCGTCTTGAAGGCTTCGAGCGCCCAGACCGTCGTCGTGCTTCCCGGACCTCCGTTCGTCGTCAGCCAGATCTCCTGGTAGGACGAAAGCAGCGACAATGTCTGGTAGCTGGTGACGAACAGGATCGGCCAGCGCATCTGCGGCAGGATGATATAGCGGATCTGTTGCCAGCGGCTGGCGCCGTCCACTTCGCTGGCCCACAATTGCTGCACCGGAATGGCCTTCAGCGCGCCGGAAAACAGGATCATTCCGAAGGATGCGCCGACGAAGCCGTTGACGAGGATGACCACCGTCCAGGCGCTGCTGACGGAACCCTTCATGTAGTTGAAGGCGGGCAGGCCGAGTTCGCGGGCAATGTTGAACAGGAACCCGTCGTCCCAGGTGAACCATTTCCACAGGACGGCATAGAGGACGACCGGCGTGATGCGGGGCAGCAGCCACAGAACGCTGAAGAAGCTGGCGCCGGCCGGCGGAAGATAGAAGGTGGTGATCGCCAGGAACAGGCCGACAAGGACGTTGAACGCCAGCGTCAGCGTCACATAGAAGACCGTGTTGGCGACGATGCGCCAGGTCTCCGGCGACACAGCGAGGCTCTTGAAATTATCCGCCGTCCAGGTCCAGCCGGTATAGCTCGCCTCGACGATCCGCTCGATCGTGCCTTCGGCCGGCTGGTCGAGTATCTCGTGAAGCGCGGCCGTCATCGTAGCGCTGCTTGCATAGCGGACATTGAGCACGGACGTTTCGAAGGCCTCGGCGGCGATCTTGAGGTCGCGCACGCGCGTCGGCCTGGAAGGAAGAGCCTTCAGGTCGCGCTCGAAGTCGCTCGCCCTGCTATAGGTGCGGCCGTCGAGCCTTTCGGCGATTTCGGCCAGCAGTTTCGGTTCGACATTGGCGGCGCGCGCCTTTTCCAGCCCCTTCTGGTCGATTGTATAGACCGAGCGCCCCAGCATTTCGATGGTCTCGCGGCCGAGGCCTTCCTCGGACAGCGAACGAAGCAGATTGCCGGTGATGACGTAGGAGCCGCCGGTAATGCCTGTCGCCGTGCTCATGTTGGTGAAGGCGAAAACGCCGGTGAGGACGGCCGGCAGAAAAAAGAAGCCGAGCAGCAAGACCATCGCCGGAGCCATGAAGGCCAGGCCGAGAAGATTTGCCTTGAGACGCATGTATCACCGAAGGTCGTGAGGAGAGCCGGGCGGATGAAGCTCCGCCCGGCAGGAGGGTTGGATCAGCGGATGACGACCTTGTCGCCGAGCGCGGAGCGTACTTCCGTCTCGGCAGCCTTGACGGCGTCGGCGACCGACGAGGTCTTCGTCCAGGAGGCTTCGAGACCCTTGTACATGGCCTTCCAGATCACGCCGAAATCGCTGTTGTTCGGAATGGCGGTCGCGTGCGGCAGCAAGGCTTCCGTCGCCACGGTGGTCCAGCGGTCGTTGGCGTAGAGCGCGATGCCCGCCTGCGCCGTGCCGATGGCAAGGTGGCCGGACTTGATGGCATGCAGCGTGTTGAAGCGCGGCTCGGAGGCAACGGTGATCAGTTCGGCGGCGATCGTCGCGTCCTCGTCCGTGCCGGTCTTCGACAGGAGATAAACGAGCGGATGGGTGATCGTGTTGGCGCGGCCCTTCTCGTTGCCGGCCGGGATGAGGCTGTACTGCATCTGCCCGAAGAAGTCTTTCAGGCCCCACTTGGTTTCCCATTCGGCCTTGTGCCAGGTGCCGCCGTGCCAGATGCCGGCCTTGTCGCTGGCGACAGCCTGATGCCAGGTGTCCCAGGTGGTGCCGAGATAGGTGGCCGGAACGACGCCCTTGGCGACCGCATCGACGAAGAACTGATACATGCCCGTCAGCGCCTGACGGTCGAGAACGAGCTTGCCGGACTCGGCGTCGGTCATCTCGCCGCCGAAGCTTTGATAGAACTGCCAGTAATCGGTGCCGTTGGACGGACGCGGCATGAAGCCCTTGCCCGGCTCCACCACCTTGGCGTCCTGCATTTTCTTGGCGTCGTCAAGCATCGAATAGAGCGTGTATTCACCGCGTTCTACCTTGCCCGGAAGCGCCTCGATGTCGGCATCCGTGTAACCGATCGCCTTCAGGTGGCTACGGGAGAAGAAGAACGGGCGCGCTTCGGCGTCCTGGGGAACGCCCCAGATGCGGCCGTCATAGGAGGAGACGTCGATAAGGTTCGGATAGAGCTGGTTGAGCGGCCAGGCGCCGAAATCCACATAGTCCTCGATCGGGCGCAGCAGGCCCGACTGCGACCAGGGACCGATATCCTCATGGCCGGAGACGATGATGTTGGGCGCCGTGTTGGATTCGGCCGCCAGCGTCACCGCCTGCTTGAAGTCGTCCCAGCCGGTCCAGGCCTGGCCTTCGACCTTGATATTGAGGTCTTCGCCGCGGATCTTGGCTTCCCGCTGGACGATATCGGCGGCCATCTTGATGGCCTCGATGCGATAGTCGTTCGTCGGGCCGGTGCCGCCGGCCCATACCTTGATAGTGACATCCTTGGCGGAGGCAAAGACGGCGGTCGAGGCCAGAAGAACGGCCGCAAGCGTGGCGGATTTTAGTATCGGAAGAACAGTCATGGTTTTACTCCCCGAAGAGCGAAATGGCTGCTCCTTTGCGCTGGACGACCGGTCGTCCCTTGGCGCGAAGAAGCGCTGAAGATCATCACAACGAGGTCGGTTTAGAGGTGCCGCATAACACCCGGATGACAAAATGTACGCGTGTGCAAAATTTCATTTCGTGACGGAATTTTCATAAATGCGCGGTTCGGAACAGGCGGAAGCGGTTGCCGGATCGGCGATGATCAGCGCTCCAAAGCGACCGTCTTGATGACGGCGAAGACCGGCTTTTCGGGTGTCAAGTCGAGGCGTTCGACGGAAAGCGCGGTGATGCGGGCGAGCACCATATCCTCGCCGCTGCGGATGCGGATGCGGACCATGCCCTCGCCGTCCGGCTCGATCGATGCGATTGCTCCTTCGAGGATATTGAGGGCGCTGAGGCCTTCGGGCCGCCGGGTCGCGACCATCACGTCGCGCTCGGGGATTTGCACCCGCACCGTCCGGCCCTCTTCCACATGCGCGTCCGGCACGACGATCTGCGCCGCCGAAAGGCGGATGGTCGCCAGCCGATGCGGAATATCGATCGCCTCGACCGTGCCCGCGAGCACCGCGCCGGCATCCCGCCGGTCGGAGGAAAGAAAGGCGGTGCCGCCAAGAATTTCCGACGGCGTGCCGACCGCCTCGACACGGCCGTCCCTCATCATCACCACCTTGTCTGCGAGCCGCGCCACCTCGGCCACCGAATGGCTGACATAGACGATCGGGGTCGAGGTCTCGTCGCGCAGACGTTCGAGATAGGGCAGGATTTCCGCCTTGCGCTCATCGTCGAGCGCAGCCAGCGGCTCGTCCATCAAAAGTAGCCGCGGCGCCGACAGGAGCGCCCGGCCGATCGCCACACGCTGCTTTTCGCCGCCGGAGAGTTTCCCCGGCCGCCGGTCGAGCAGGGCGCCGATGCCGAGGAGCTCGACGATGCGGCTGAAATCGGCGGCCGGCGCATTCTTCGGCGCGAACCAGCGGCCGTAATCGAGGTTCTGGCGGACGGTGAGATGCGGGAAGAGCCGGCCTTCCTGGAAGACGCAGCCGAAGCGGCGGCGGTGTTTCGGCACGAAAATGCGCTCCTTCGTATCCAACAACACGTCGCCGTCGATCATCAGACGGCCGTGGTCCGGTTTCAGGAGGCCGGCGATCACCCGGATCAGGGAGGTCTTGCCGGAGCCGGACCGGCCGAACAGCGCGGTCACCCCGCCATCCGATGCAAAGCCGGCATCGAGCGAGAATTGTCCGAGCTTCTGCTTCGCTTCGACGACAAGGGTCATTCGATATCGACCCTCCTGCCGACCAGATAGGCCATGAATTCGGAGGCGAGCAGCGCGGCAAACGAGATGGCGACCGCCACCAGCGTCAGCCGCATGGCACCGGCGTCACCGCCCGGCACCTGAGTGAAGGTGTAGATCGCCGCCGACAGCGTCTGGGTTTCGCCCGGAATGTTGGAGACGAAGGTGATTGTCGCGCCGAATTCTCCCATCGCCTTGGCGAAGGACAGGATCATGCCGGCGATGATGCCGGGCAGGATGAGCGGCAGCGTCACCGTCGCGAAGACCCAGGCCGGATGGGCGCCAAGCGTGCCGGCGGCCTCTTCGAGCTTGCGGTCGACCGCTTCGATGGAGAGCCGGATCGAGCGCACCATCAGCGGGAAGCCCATCACGCCACAGGCGAGCGCGGCTCCCGTCCAGCGGAAGGAAAAGACGATGCCGAGATATTCATCGAGGAAGGAGCCGATCATCCCGCGTCTTCCGAACAGGATCAGCAGAATGAAGCCGGTGACGACCGGCGGCAGGATGAGCGGCAGGTGGACCACGCCGTTGAGGATCGACTTTCCCCAGAACCTGCCCCGGGCAAGCAGATAGGCGACGACGATGCCGAACGGCAGGCTGACGATCATCGCGACGCCGGAAACCCGCAGGCTGAGCCTGATCGCGGTCCATTCCTCGTCGCTCAAGACAAGCCAGTCCAAACGTCCATCCACCCGTAGCGGCAATGCAATATATCACACTGGATATATCGAGATGGTGGGAATGGCTAGGCCCTGCCGGGAAACTTATTTCGGAGGTTTCGGAAGGTGGCGGTGGGAGAGCACGATGGCATCGCCAAAGTCTCTCCCTCCACCAGGGCATGCGCTACCGGTTAGCGGTTGTCGCGGCTTTCATGCTTGAAGATCGGGCCGTCGCGACGGTCGTCTGCACGGACCTGCTCGATGCTGCCGGTCCTGACGCTGTCGATCTTGCTGTCGACCTTTGCGCTGCGGGCGCTTGTGGTGATCGGAGCCTTCGAGACACCTTCATAATAGTCGCCTTCGGCAAGAGCCGAGCCGGAGAAGGAAGCAGCCATGACCATGGCGGCGATAGCGGATATAGAGGTCTTCATTGTTTCATTCCTTTCAGAGTGCATCCGCGGCTTAAAGTTTGCGACCGGCCGGCGGATATGTTCGGTATATTGGATGAACTGCGCGGTTAGTGGTTGTCGCCGTTATTGGCTTCGAAGACCGACCGGATGTCGCCCTTGTCGCTGACGCGGACGTGGTCGATGCTGCCGGTCTTGACGTCGTCGACCTTGGCAGCGGCCTGGGTCTTGGTGGCGCCTTCATAATAATCGCCTTCGGCAAGTGCGACGCCGGCGAAGGAAGCCGTAGCGATCATGGCTGCGGCGAGCGTGGAAAGAACAGTCTTCAGCGTGGAAAGAACAGTCTTCATTGTCATATTCCCTTCAAGGACGGAGCCGTCTTGGGAGGTAACGCTCCGCGATTGATCTTTCGGAAAGCCCGTTGTCGTGCTTCCGACGACGGAGATGGGAGCGGCGGCTTGCGATCACTAGGCCGCGGTTTCCAAACGGAATGTTCGGCAATTCGGAACAACAAGTGCGTGAACGGCTCTTGAATGGAGGCAAGGACGGTGGCGGTGCAGTGCCGCGGTCCGTCTCGATTGCAGGCCAACCAGTTGGCCCAAAAAGGAAAACGGCCCGCACGGAGCCGTTTTCATCCGCGTTTCATGACGTGGGGGTCAGTTCAGAACGGTAAAGCCTTCCTTCTCGAAAAAGGGGGCAGCTTTTGCCGACTTCAAATATTTGAGATAGGCGGCAGCGTCTGGAGATTTCGATTCCGACAGGATTGCGATCGGATAGATGATCGGCGGATGGGCATCCTCAGGGAACGTGCCGACCACCGAGACGCCAGGATCGGCGGCCGCGTCGGTCTGATAGACGATGCCGTAAGGCGCTTCACCTCGGGACACCAGAGCGAGCGCGGCACGCACGCTTTCGGCGCTGGCGACGCTCTTTTCCACCGAGGACCAGACGCCGAGCTTTTCGAGCGCCGCCTTGCCGTACTTGCCGGCGGGAACCGCATTCGGCTCACCCATGGCAAGCCTGCCGCCCTTCAACAGACCGGCGAGATCGAAACCGGGCTTGATGTCGACCGGTGCGGCATTGTCCCTGGCGGCGACCAGCACGATGCGGTTGCCGAGCCAGTTGGATTGGGTGCCCTCCTTCACCAGCTTCCTGTCGGAGACGTATTTCATCCAGTCGAGATCGGCGGAGATGAAGATATCGGCCGGCGCGCCGGCCTCGATCTGCTTGGCGAGCGCCGAGCTGGCGGCGTAGGAAACCGTCACGTCCCTGCCCCCCTGGGCGCTCCAGGCCTTGTTGGCGTTGTCGAGCGCGTTCTTCATGCTGGCTGCGGCAAAGACGGTTACCTTTTCCTGCGCTGCGGCCGGGGCGGCAAGGCTGGTCAGCGACAGAAAGGCAGCCGTAGCGGCAGCGGCGGCTGCCTTGATCCAAGAGCGTCGGTTGATGGTCATCATTTCCCTCTCCAATCCTCAAGCGGAATATTCTCCTGAATATATCGAAGGCCAGGGTTTGACTAGCGTTATATACCGCAAAATATCTTGATCGGAGGAAGATGGAAAAACGCGGGTCGCCCGCCGCAGCGGATCTGGCTGCGGCGGATGCGAAGCCTGCGGGTGGGCCTAGATGCCGAGTGCCATGCCGTCCTTGCGAGGGTCGGAACCGCCCCGCAGAACGCCGGTTTTCCAGTCGATCCAGATCGCCTGAGCCCCGCCCATAGCCGGTTCCGGCGCCTTGACCTGGAAACCGCGGCGCTTGAAATCCGCACCGATCGTGTTCCGCAGCCGATGCTCCATCTCCACCTGATTGGTGCCCGGCAACGGGAAGAGGCGCGGCAGGTCGATGGCGCTTTGCAGGTCCATGCCGTAGTCGAAGACCTTGGAGAGGAGATGGGCGTGGCCCATCGCCTGATACTGGCCGCCCATGACGCCGAAGGACATGACCGCGCGGCCGTCTTTCGTCACCATGCCGGGAATGATCGTGTGCATCGGCCGCTTGCCGGGCGCGATCGCGTTCGGATGGTCCGGATCGAGCGAGAAGCTGAAGCCGCGATTGTGGAAGAGCACGCCGCTTTTCGGGTCCATGCGGCCGCTGCCATAGACGAAGAAGATCGAGTTGATGAAGCTCACCACGTTGCGGTCGCCATCGACCACCGAGAGGTAGATCGTATCCTTGTGCGGCACCTCGTCGAATTTCGGCAGATCCTCGATCGCCTTTTCCGGGTCGATCATGTCTGCAAGCTCCCTCGCGAGCGTCTCGGAAAGCAGGTAATCGACCGGCACGTCCACCTTGGCCGGATCGGCGAGGAACCGCTGGCGCGCCGCATAGGCAAGCCGCGTCGCCTCCACTTCGATATGCAGCCGCTCGGCAGACAGCGGATCGCCGGAACCCGGGAAATGGGCGAGGATGTTGAGGATCATCAGCGCGATGACGCCCTGGCCGTTCGGCGGGCATTCGTGGATCTGGTGGCCTCGGAACGTGGTCTTGATCGTCGTCACGTATTCGCCCTCGGCACCGGCGAAATCCTCCAGCGTGTGAAGGCCGCCGATGCTGTTCAGGTAGCGCACCATGCCCTCGGCGATCGGGCCGCGATAGAAGGCATCCCTCCCCTCCCGGCCGATCGCCTCCAGTGTCTCCGCCAGCGCCTTCTGATATTGGATCGAGCCGGCCGGCGGCGCCTTGCCGTCCACCAGGAAGGTGCGGCTAGCGGCGGGGTCCGGGCGGATCACGTCGGCCTGCGCCGCCAGGTCGTGCGCAGTACGCGGCGCAAGCACGTAGCCATCGCGCGCGAGTTTGATCGCCGGCGCCAGAATGTCCGCCATCTTCATGCGGCCGTGATCGGCGACGAGCCGCGTCCAGGCGTCCACAGCACCCGGCACGGTGATCGTATGCGGCGACCTTCGCTCGAGACTGGCGACGCCGAGGGAGCGGAGATGTTCGACGGTCGCGGCCGCTGGCGCCCGGCCTGAGCCGTTATAGGCAAGCACATTGTCCGTGCCGCCAAGCGAGATGAGCGCGAAGCAATCGCCGCCGATACCGGTGGAACCCGCTTCCACGACGCATTGCACGGCGCAGGCGCCGACCGCCGCGTCGATCGCATTGCCGCCGTTTCGCATGATGTCGATCGCCGTCAGCGTCGCCAGCGGTTGGGACGTGGCCGCCATGGCCGTGCGGCCGACGGCCAGCGAGCGGCCGGGTAGTTCGAAGTCTCTCATATCGCTCTCGTCATGGGAAAATGGCGGAGGGTTTCGCGGCGCTTCATGATCTCGTCACGCAACAGACCATGCCGGGAGCCGGCTATCAAGGCCCGATTCATTCCTCCCCGATCGAACTTGATGTATCGCGTGAGGCCTGCCGAAATAATTTGATGTCAAACTATCTTGCTGATTCCCCTGAATTCCAGTAGGTTCCTCCGGGGAGGATAGGGCATGACTGTGGAATCATCTGCTCGGCGTACGGAAGGGGATCGGACAGCCCCTGCGGAGAACGACGCGTTCGTTCCGGCCGCATTTCACAATCTCATCGGCTATCATCTGCGCGTGGCGCAGGAGGCATCCTTTCATGCCTTCGCCAAGGCAGCCGGGAAGGCGGACCTGAAGCCCGGCTGGTATGCGCTGCTGACGGTGCTTGCCGAGCGGGAGAGCATGACGCCTTCCGAACTCAGCCGCATCTGCGGCCGCGACCGCTCGACACTGACGTCGAGCCTCAAGGGGCTTGCCACACGCGGACTGATCGAACGGCGCTCGAACCCGGAGGATCAGCGCAGCTACAGCGTTCGCCTCACGGAAGAGGGGCGAAGCATGCAGCAGCGGTTGCATGCCATCGCCGATGCGCATGACCGCCGTCTCGACGACATAGCCGGAAAAGACAAGGCGCTGCTGATTGCCGTGCTTGGCCGGATCGCGGCGATGCTCGAAGCCTAGCAGAATTTTGAGGGCGGCGGCAGTTCGCATGCCCCGCTGTGGAGGAGAATGTCATGACCGCGACCACGGCCGAGAGCATCACCGCCGGCGGCGCCATCCTGGCGCGCCTGAAGGTGGTCGGCGTCGATTATATCTTTGCCAATTCCGGCACGGATTTCCCGCCGATCATCGAGGGGCTGGCGGAGGCCGCGGCGAAGCAGATCCCGCTGCCGAAAGCGGTCGTCATTCCGCACGAGAACGCCGCAATGGGCATGGCCTACGGCTATTATCTCGCCACCGGTAGGGCGCAGGCGGTGATGGCGCATACCAATGTCGGGCTCGCCAACTGCGCGATCGGCGCGATCAACGCGGCGACCGAACACATTCCCATGCTTCTCTTTTCCGGCCGCACGCCGGTCGTCGAGAAAGGCAGGCTCGGCGCCCGCACCGTGCCGATCGGCTGGGGCCAGGAGATGCGCGACCAGACGGCCATGATCCGCGAGGCGGTGAAATGGGACTACGAGCTGAAATTCCCCGAACAAGCGGTGGAGATCATCGACCGGGCGCATGCCATCGCCACGTCCACGCCGCGCGGGCCGGTCTATCTGAGCCTGCCGCGTGAAGTGCTCTGCGAGCCCTGCCCTGCCGGTGAGTTGAGCGACCCGAGCCGTATCGCGCCGGCGATCGCAGCTCCCCGTGCTTCGGATCTCGAAACGGCAGTCAAGCTCCTGAGCCAGGCCAAGCGTCCGCTGATCATCTCGCAGCGCGGGGCCGGCAGCGAAGAGGGCTTTGCGGCATTGTCTGAACTGGCGCTCGATTGGGGCATCCCGGTCTGCCAGTACTGGGCCGTCCAGCTCGGCGTGCCGACCGATCATCCGATGGCCGTCGGCGTCGATCCGGGCCCCTGGCTCGCGGATGCCGATCTCGTGCTGGTGATCGACTGCCTCGCCCCCTGGTCGCCGGACATCCATCCGCTGAGTGAGGGCTGTAAGGTCGTCCATATCGGCCAGGACCCGCTCTATTCCCGCTTTCCGGTGCGCAACTTCCCGTGCGACCTGGCGCTGACGGGTGACACTTCCGAAATCATCCTGGCGCTGGCACAAGCGGCAAAACCCTATCTCGATGCCACCGTGAAGGAGCGCGACGCGCGACGTGCTGAGGTGAAGGGCGCAGCCGCAAAACGCCGCGCCGAGGTTCTGCGCCAGGCGGAGGCCGGCAATGGCGAACAGATGACCAAGGCCTTCGTCAGCTTCTGCCTGTCGAAGGCGATCGAGGGACGCAGGGCGACCGTGCTTTCCGAGCTCGGCGCCCCGCTCGAACCGCTGACCCTCAGGGACCACGGCTCCTGGTATCAGGAGCCGCATTCGGGGGGCCTCGGCTGGTCCTTCCCGACAGGTCTCGGCATGAAGCTTGCCGATCCGGACCGGCTGGTGACCGCCACCATGGGCGACGGCTCCTACATGTTCTCGAACCCGGTCGCCTGCCACCAGATCGCCGAGGCGCTGGAGATCCCCCTCCTCGTGCTGGTGCTCAACAATGCCGAATGGGGTGCGGTGCGCCAATCGGTGCTCGGCGTCTATCCGGATGGTTATGCGGCGAAATCGAACGATATGCCGCTCGTGTCGCTCGCGCCCTCGCCGGATTTCACCAAGGTCGCCTCCGCCAGCCGTGCCTGGACGACCAAGGTCGAGCGCGGCGACGAGCTGCTTTCCGTCCTGAAGGCGGCGATCGAGCATGTGACGGTCGAGAAGACCCAGGCGCTCGTCGAAATCCGCATCGCATAAAGAAAAAGCCGGGGAAGTTTGCCTCGCCGGCCATTCCGTTTGGGAAGGTCGTCAGAGAATGTGCGTGCCGCCGAGGTTCCTCACGGCCCGGCGGGTCATGACGGCGACAAGGTGGGCGCGATAATCGGCCGGCGCATGCATGTCGCCCATCATCTGCGACGGATCGATGGTGAGACCTTCGAGTGCCTCCGCCGAAAGGTTCTCCGTCAGCCGCTCCTCGGCTTCGGTCCAGCGGAACACGCCTTCATTGCCGGCGCCGGTGATTGCCACGCGGATATGGCCGTCGCGATGCTTGGCGACGAAGGATGCAGCCATGGAATAGCGCGAAGCCGGATTGCGGAACTTGGCGTAGCCGGCGATCTCCGGGATCTTGAACTCGACGCGGACGAGGATTTCGCCCGGCTCCAGCGCCGTCGTGTAGAGGCCCTGGAAATAGTCGTCGGCCGGGATCGCACGGCGATCGGTATGGACGACGGCGTCGAGCGACAGAACTGCGGCGGGATAGTCGGCCGCCGGGTCGTTGTTCGCGGTCGAGCCGCCGATCGTGCCCATATGGCGCACCTGCACGTCGCCGATCGAGCCGGCAAGGCCTGATAGCGCCGGGATCGCCGCCTTGATTTCCCTGGAAGCGGCGACGACCGCATGCTTGGTGGCCGAGCCGATGATCACCTTGTCGGCGCTCACCTCGATGCCGGAGAGTTCCGGAATGGCGCGGACGTCGATCAGGTGTTGCGGCGCGGCAAGCCGGCTCTTCAGCGTCGGGATCAGCGTATGGCCGCCGGAGAGATAGGACGCCTCCTCGGAGTTCTCATAGAGGCTGACGGCTTCGGAGAGCGTCTTCGGCTTGTGGTAGGTCGTTGCATACATGGCCTGATCCTCTCCGCTTACTCGGCCGCCACGGCATGCGCCGCGCGATGCTTCTCGGCGGCGTCCAGCACCGCCTTGACGATGTTGTGATAGCCGGTGCAACGGCAGAGATTGCCTTCCAGCTCATGGCGGACCGTGTGCTCGTCGAGCATGCCGTCATGGCGGCGGATCATATCGACGGACGCCATGATCATGCCCGGCGTGCAATAACCGCACTGCAGGCCGTGGTGCTCGTGGAAGGCCTGCTGGACCGGATGCAGCGTGCCGCCGTCGGCCAGACCCTCGATCGTCGTCACTTCGGAACCGTCGGCGGCGACGGCAAGCACGGTACAGCTCTTCACGGCCTGTCCGTCGAGATGGATCGTACAGGCACCGCACTGGGTCGTGTCGCAGCCGACATGGGTACCGGTGAGGCCGAGATGCTCTCGGATGAACTGCACGAGCAGCGTGCGATCCTCGACGTCGCGTGTCTGCGGCGTGCCGTTGACGGTGATAGTGATGCGGGACATGCGCCCCTCCTCTTCAAATCCACAAAATTCAAGGCCGAGTCCCGATGACAATTCCGGGCAAGCCCGTCGGCCGCGATATGTCAGGTTATGATATATGCATCTCGTTGCGTGTCATCCGTTCCGGAGGGCATCCGCCGTCATTTCCCACCGGTGACCGCCTCGAAGAACGAGAGGTCGAGATATTTGGAAATATCGGTCAACTGCCTGCCGCCCTTGCCGTAGCGCGAACGCAGGTCGAGGACCGTCTTCATGCCCTCCGGCAGGATTTTGGAACCGGGCGTCAAGCCCGAACGCGGCGACAGGAGGCTCGCCATGATCGACGGAACGGCGGCGGGCTGGATATCCGGCATCTTGGCCTGCAGCAGTTCGGCGGCCGCCTCGCGGTTCTTCGGGTCGAGCGTCCATTCGAGACCCTTCAGGTAGGCGCGCATGAACGCCTTTACCGTTTCCGGATTCACGGCGGCATAGGCACGGCGGGCGGCAATCGCACCACCCTGATAGCTGTCGAAATGGTTCGACGAGACGTCGAGCACGTTGAAGCCGGAGCGTTTGGCGATGCTGGTGAAAGGCTCGATCGTCAGCGTCGCGGCATGTTCGCCTGATTTCACCGACTGCCAGCGTTGCGGCGTCGCGCCGACGGCGGCGAAGGTCACGTCGTCGCGGCTGAGGCCGCTCTTGGCCATCATCTCGAAGAGCACGAAGGCAAAGCCGGTGGTGAGAGCATCGAGCGCGATCGAACGGCCCTTCAGATCCTCGTAGGTCTTGACCTCCGGCGCCGTGACGATCGCAAGTTCGAGCTGGGTCGCCCCCATCAGCACGACATAATCCGGATTGACGCCTTCGGCCGCCGCGCCCTGACCCTCGCCATAGGCGACGACATTGTCGAAGGCGGTAAACACGATATCGAACTCCCCGGCGGCGGTCTTTTCGGCCTGGGCAACGGAGCTCGGTGTCAGAGAGACTTCGACATTCAGGCCCTCGGCCGCAAAGAAACCCTGCTCAATCCCAGCAAAGGTCGGCAGGTTCGGCGCGCCCGGAAATGCGATGACGCGAACGGTCTTCAAATCGGTCATGGAAAAACTCCTCAGGACGCCTTGCGTCCGCTGTTCATGGCGCGCCAGACATTGGCCGGGGTGACCGGCATCTGGATGTCCTTGACGCCGAATTCAGAAAGCGCGTCGACAACGGCGTTGACGACGGTTGCAAGCGCCGGCGTCGTGCCGCCCTCGCCGCCGGCCTTGATGCCCAGCGGGTTGGTGGGCGAGATGACCTCGGCGATCTCGCATTTGAAGCTCGGCATGGTGTCGGAGCGCGGCAGGCCGTAGTCCATGAAGGAGCCGGCGAGCGGCTGCCCGCTGTTCTGGTCAATGGCGCAGAGTTCCCACATGGCCTGGCCGACGCCCTGGGCGATGCCGCCATGCGTCTGGCCGTGGACGATCAGCGGGTTGATGCAGCGGCCGACATCGTCGATCGTCGTGTAGCGGACGATCTGCACGTGGCCTGTGTCGCGGTCGACCTCGACCTCGCAGACGGCCGCACCATTCGGGAAGACCGGCGTGTGCATCTCGTTGTCCTTGACGACGCGCAGCGGCCCGTGGCTGGCGCGCGTGCGACGGCCAAGCTCGAAAATGTCGATCGTCCGATTGGAATTCTTAAGCTTGAAGACGCCGCCTTCGAAATCGATCCGGTCCGGTGTCGAGCCGAGCAGTTCGGCGGCGCGCTTCCTGCCCTCGGCGAGAAGATCGGCCGAGGCCATGGCCATGACAGTACCGGCATGACGCATCGATCGGCCCGAATGCGAGCCGCCGCCGACGCTGACGATGTCGGTATCGCCGATGACGATCCAGACCTTTTCGACCGGCACCTGGATCATGTCCGCCACCACCTGGGCGAAGCTCGTCTCATGGCCCTGGCCGCTCGGCTGGGTGCCGATGACCACCTCGATATTGCCGTCGTCCTTGATCTCGATCTCGGCGCGCTCCTTCGGCGTGCCGATCGAGGATTCCACATAGTTGGCGAAGCCGCGGCCGAGCAGCTTGCCACGCCTGGCGGCCTCCGTCTTGCGGGCTTCGAACCTATCCCATTCCGCAAGTTCGAGCACGCGGTCCATGTTCTTTTCGTATTCGCCGCTGTCGTAGACCGAGCCGACCGCATTGGTATAGGGCATGGCCGATGGCGGGACGAGGTTCATGCGGCGCAGTTCCAGCTTGTCGAAACCAAGCCGGTCGGCCGCAAGCTCCACAAGGCGCTCGATCGCATAGGTCACTTCGGGACGGCCGGAACTGCGATAGGCCTGGGTGCACATGGTGTTCGAAAACACCGCGCGGGCGCGCAGCGTCGCATAGGGAATGTCGTAGGAGCCGGTGATCAGGCCCGAGCCCTTGCTGAGCGGTGACAGCGACACGGCCCGACCGCCGACATTCGAAAGGTTGTCGGCGCGGAGGCCCAAGAACTTGCCGTCCTTGCGGATCGCAAGCTCCACCTTGGTCACGAGGTCACGGCCTTGATAGTCGGTGAGGAAGGATTCCGAGCGGGTCGCGGTGTATTTCACCGGCCGGCCGATCTTGGCGGAAGCCCAGAGAACCAGGCCGAACTCCACATAGACGCGGTTGCGGGTGCCGAAATTGCCGCCGACGTCGAAGGAGAGCACACGCAGGTCTTTCGCCTCGATGCCGAGCACTTTGGAAAGTTCGTTCTTCTGGCGCACCGCGCCGCCGCTGCCGGCATAAAGCGTATAGCGCCTGGTTTCCGGATCGTAGGAGCCAAGCGAAGAACGCGGCTCCATGGTGACGCCGGTGACGCGGTGGATGTGGAACTCAGCCTTCACCACATGGTCGGCCTTGGCAAAGGCGGCGTCGGTGCCCTCCTTGTCGCCGAAGGTCGTGTCGATGAAGACATTGTCCGGAACCTCATCCCAGATGGTCGGGGCGCCCGGTTCGGCAGCCTTGGCAGTGTCGGTCACGTAAGGCAGTTCTTCCCAGTCGACGACGACCCTTTCCGCGCCGTCCGCGGCCTGTGCGGCGGTTTCGGCAACGACGATGGCGACCGCCTCGCCCACATGGCGGGCCTTGTCGGCGGGCAGGAGATAATGCGGACCGGTGAAGGCATGGCTGCCGTCCTTTGCCCGCAATTTCATGTCGAAATTGGTGGACGGGACGGGATTGTGCGGGATTGGCTTGATGTCGTCGGCAAGGATATCCTCGCCGGTCAGGACGAGCAGTACGCCTTCACTTGCCAGGGCTTCGGCCTTGTCGATACCGAGAATGCGGGCATGCGGATAGGGCGAACGGACGATCGCCGCATAGGTCTGGCCGGGCAGCGAGAAATCGTCGGAGAAGCGGCCCTTGCCGGTGATCAGGCGGCCGTCTTCCTTGCGCGGGATCGGTTTGCCGACATGCTTGAACAGCGCCTCCCGCACCAGCTTCATCTCGGGCGAAAGCTCGACCGATCCTGGCTTCGGCTGCTTCAGCGGGTGCATGATCACGTCAGGCGCAATGGTCTGCAGCGGGCTTTTCATAAGACCTCTTCTGTTTGAATTCACGGCGGTTTCTCCCGTCCGCCAATCCGTCCAGGAACTCTCTTCGAGCACTTCGAGATGCTGTTGCTCTTCGTATTAATGTATGACAATATGGCAGTATAATGCAATCGAAAAGATCGCCCTGCATTCAGAGGAGCGGTTGCCTCTCACGGCTCGATGCCCTCAGTTTAAGGAAGACACCGGCTTCCCGACCTTCTCAGGCGGCAGCCGGAGCGGTTTGGGAGTGAAACTTACATGACCACGTTCGCGCGCAAGGCGCCCCTCGATCTGCAGGAGCACCTGCAGCGGCTGGACGCTCTCGGGCTTCTGACGAAGATCCAGGTTCCGATCGACAAGGACAGCGAGCTGCATCCGCTTGCCCGCTGGCAGTTCCAGGGCGGCCTGCCGGACGAGCAGCGCCGCGGCTTCCTATTCACCGAAGTGAAGAGCGCCAAGGGCGAGAAATACGACATCCCGGTCGCCGTCGGCGTGCTTGCCGCCTCGCCGGCCATCTACGCGGCCGGCCTCGGCGTTTCCGAAGACGAGATCGGCGATGTCTGGGTCAACGCCATGGAGCGGCCGATCGAGCCGGTCATGGTCGATGAAGCGCCCTGCCAGGAAGTGGTCGTCACCGGCGACGAGCTGAAGCGGGAAGGCAAGGGCCTCGGCTCCCTGCCGGTACCGATCTCGACGCCGGGCTTCGACAGCGCGCCCTATTTCACCGCGACCCTCTGCGTCACCCGCGACCCGGAAAACGGCATCCGCAACATGGGCACCTATCGCGCCGCTCTGAAGGCGGAAGACCGCCTCGGCGTGCGCATGGCGAGCCGCCTTTCAGGCGCCGGCGGCTACCAGCACTGGCTGAAATACCAGAAGATGGGCAAGCCGATGCCCTGCGCCATCGTCATCGGCTGCGCGCCGGCGGTGCTCTTCACCGGACCGCAGAAGCTGCCGATCGACCAGGACGAACTGGGCGTCGCAGGCGGCCTGATCGGCGAGCCGATCCGCATCGTCAAGTGCAAGACGATCGACCTCGAAGTGCCGGCGGACGCGGAAATCGTCATCGAAGGCCTGATCGATCCGGTGCTTCTGGAGCCGGAAGGCCCGTTCGGCGAAAGCCACGGCCACGTGGCGCTCGAAGACTTCAACATGTCGATGACGGTCACCGCCATCACCCGCAAGAGGAAGCCGGTCCTCGTCTCGATCGTCTCCCAGGTGACGCCGAGCGAATCGAGCGTACTGAAGCGCGTCGCCTACGAACCGCTCTTTTTGAACCACCTGAAGAAGGTGCTGAACGTCAAGGGCATCAGGCGCGTCGTCATGCACGAGCCGCTCACCAATATCCGCAAGGTGATCTTCCTGGAATTCGACCACTCGGCGCCGCAATCGGAAATCTGGCGGGGGCTGCAAGGGGCCGCGACGCTGCAGGCGCAGTGCGGCAAGATCGTCATAGCGGTGTCCGACGATATCGACAGCCGCAATGCCGATGCCGTCTTTTGGTCGCTCGCCTATCGCGCCAACATGATCGACGACGTGCATATCACGCCCTACCGCTCCGGCGGACACGGACCGAAATCCGGTTCGAAGAGCGCCGAAGGCACGATGCTGATCGATGCGACGCTGAAGGCGCCGATGCCGCCGCTGGCGCTGCCGGCCGAACCCTACATGGTCAAGGCGCGGCAGATCTGGGAAGACCTGCAGCTTCCCCGCCTCACGCCTCAGCCGCCATGGCATGGTTATTCGCTGGGCGACTGGAGCGACCTGTGGTCCCGGTTCGCCGACGATGCGGTCGCCGGCGACTGGCGCCAGACCGGCGAGAACACGCTTGCCCGCCGCAAAGGCGGCATGAAGCCCGAAACCCCGGCCCGTGACATCGAAAACCCCGAGGGTGGCAAGGGCTGATGCAATCTGCCGGCGCGGATGGTTCGGAGGCCGTCCGCGCCTCTGGCATTTTCAGATCAATCCATACCTATTCAAAACCTTTGCATGCCTTTTGGAGGAACGATGCTGAAGATCGGCCAGTCGCAACTGCGTTTTGAGGACGATGCGCTGATCACCGGCCGCGGCCGCTACCTGAACGACCTCGCCGGCAAGGGCGAGGCTGCGGCCGTTTTCGTCCGTTCCCAGACCGCCTCCGGCAGGATCGTCTCGATCGATACCAGCGCCGCCGACGGAATGCCGGGCGTCGTCGCGATCGTCACCGGCACCGACCTCAAGGCCGCAGGTGTTCAGCCCATCCAGCCGCGCGGCAGGCATCCCGGCCCCGACGGCGGCGAGATGCGCGTGCCGGTCTTCTATCCGCTGGCCGTCGATGCCGTGCGTTATGTCGGCGACCCGGTCGCCGTCGTCGTCGCCGAAACCAAAGAAGCCGCGCTCGCCGCCGCCGAAGCCGTCATGGTCGAGATCGAGGAGCGGCCGGTGGTGATCGATCCGCTGGAAGCCGTTTCCCCCGATGCGCCGCTCGTCTGGGACGAATTCCCCGACAACCGCTGCTTCACCTTCGAAAAGGGCGACAAACCGGGCGTCGATGCGGCGATCGCCTCGGCCCATACGGTCGTGCGGCAACGGCTGAGGATTTCCCGCGTCGTCGCCGCACCGATCGAGACGCGGGGCGCGATTGCCTCCTACGATCCGGCAGCCGGCCTCTACCGGCTCGAACTCGGAACCCAGGCGCCGCACCGCGTTTCCGGCGATGTCGGCCCGGTCCTCAGCGTCTCGCCGGACAAGGTGCATGTGGTCGCCTCCGATTGCGGCGGCTCCTTCGGCATGAAGAACGCCGGCTATCCCGAATATCCGGCCCTTCTCTTCGCCGCGAAACAGACCGGCCGCACGATCCGATGGACCGCCGACCGGCTCGAAGCCTTCCAGTCGGATGCCCATGCCCGCGACATGTGGGCCGATGCCGCGCTCGCGCTCGACGCGGACGGAAAGTTTCTGGCGTTCGACGTGCGTGTTCGCGCCAATCTCGGCGCCTATCTGGGGCCTGCGACGGTGCATCCGCCTGTCGCCAATATCGGCGGCATTGCCGGTGTCTACCAAACCCCGAAAATCCACGCCCGGGTGGACGGGGTCTTCACCAATACCCAGCAGACCGCACCCTATCGCGGCGCCGGGCGGCCGGAAGCGACCTATATCATCGAGCGGATGATCGACCTTGCCGCTTATGAAACCGGCATCGACCGGGCGGAACTCCGCCGCCGCAACCTCGTGCCGAAGGAAGAGATGCCCTGGTCGAGCGGCTTCATCTTCACCTATGATTCCGGCGACTTTCCCGGCGTCCTCGACAAGGCGCTGGAAATGGCCGACTGGTCCGGCTTCGAGGCCCGCCGCGCCGAAGCCAGGACGCGCGGGAAGCTCCGCGGCATCGGGATCGCCAATCCGATCGAGATCGCCGGCGGCCCGGCCGCCAAGCCCAACCCGGAGTTCGCCCGTATGGAAATCTCGCCGGACGGCAAGGTGCGCATCCATGTAGGCTCGATGGACAGTGGCCAGGGCCATGGCACCGTCTTCCGCCAGATCATCGCCGATAAGCTCGGCCTCGACACGGACGGCATGGAGATCGTCACCGGCGATACGCATGAAGTGCCGCAGGGGACCGGCACGTTCGGCTCGCGGACATTGGCGGCTGCCGGAGGCGCCATCTGGACGGCTGCCGATACGATCGTCGAAAAGCTGAAGGAGCAGGCCGCCGAGCGCCTGGAAGCCGATGAGGCGGATATCGTCTTCCAATCCGGCGAATACCGGATTGCCGGTACCGACCGTGCAATCTCCTTTGCGGAGGTGATCGCCGAATCGGATTCCGTATCGGCGGAGAACTTCGTCAGCAACGAAGGCGCCACCTTCCCGAACGGCTGTCATATCTGCGAGGTGGAGGTCGATCCGGAGACCGGCCATGTGGAGCTTGCCGCCTATTCGGTGGTCGACGACGTCGGCCGCATGGTCAATCCGCTGCTGGTGAAGGGCCAGATCACCGGCGGCGTCGCGCAGGGGCTCGGCCAGGCGCTGATGGAAAACGCCGTCTACGATCCGGGCTCCGGACAGCTCCTGTCGGCGACCTTCATGGATTACGCCATGCCGCGCGCCCATGACATGCCGGGTGTGGAGATCGCCGGCTTCCCCGTTCCGACCAGCCAGAACCCGCTCGGTGTCAAGGGTGCCGGCGAAGCGGGCACGGTCGGCGCGCTTTCTGCCGTCATCAGCGCGGTTTCGGACGCCTTGTATCCTTTCGGCATCAGGCACATCGATATGCCCGCCACGCCCGAACGGGTCTGGCGCCGGCTGCAAATGCAACGTACGGAGGAATCGGTACTCTGAGCCCGGTATATCCTTTTGGAAATATCGATTGAATGGAGAGGTGACGGATCGCAAGTTTGTTTGTATGACAGACATGTGATCACACTGGTTTGAACACCGTCGTTTCGAGGAGACATATGGCCAATCCGCTTGCAGAGCCTCTCAACCCGCTTGTTCACGAGCCTGCTCCCCTGCGGAACAAGATCATGAACTCCCTGCGGCGAGCGATCGAGACCGGCGTGCTGGAGCCGGGCACCCGCCTCGTGGAAAAGGACTTATGCGAGAGGCTCAATGTCAGCCGCACCTCGCTGCGCGAGGCTTTGCGCCAGCTTCAGGCCGAGGGCATCCTGACGGACCTCAACAACCGGGGCCTCACGGTCGCCACCGTCACCCGCTCCGATGCGGAAAACATCTACCGCATCCGCGGCGTGCTGGAGCCGCTGATCGTCGAGCAATTCATCGAAAACGCGCCCGACGACGAGGTCCAGGCGCTGAAGGCCCAGAGCGAGGTCCTGAAAAAGGCCTATCGCGGCGGAAATGCCGAGGAGATCGTGGCGACCAAGCGCGATTTCTACGACCGTATCTGCACCGGCGCGCGCAATCCGATCGCCTTCGATCTGTTGAAGAAGCTGACGCTTCTCACCTCCCCGCTCCGCCGCCGCTCCGTCGTCCGCCCGGAGCGCCAGAGCCAGAGCATCACCGAGATCGACACCATTGTCGCCGCGATCGTCAAGCGCGACAAGACCGCCGCAAAGGCCGCTGCAGAAAAGCATGTGGCGAATTCGGCGATCTCCGCCTTCCGGGCCGCAGACGGGGCGCGATAACTTTAGGATCCTATACCCATGCGCCGCATCATCATCGCCATTACCGGAGCTTCCGGGGTCGTTTATGGCGTCCGCGCGCTCCAGCTCCTGAGGAAGATCGAGGACGTGGAGACCCATGCGGTGATCTCGCCTTCCGCCTTCCGGACCGCGACCGATGAGATCGACATGAGCGCGGACGAGATCAAGGGGCTCGCCGACGTGCTCTATAATTACAGGGATATCGGCGCGGCGATTTCCTCCGGCTCCTTCCGCACCGCAGGCATGCTCGTCGCGCCCTGCTCGGTGAAAACGCTGAGCGGGATTGCCAACTGCTACAATGACGAGCTGATCGTCCGCGCCGCCGACGTCTGCCTCAAGGAGCGCCGGCGCGTGGTGCTGCTCTTCCGCGAAACGCCCCTGCATGCGGGCCATATCGCGCTGATGGACCAGGCGACCCGCAACGGCGCGATCGTCATGCCGCCCGTGCCGGCCTTCTATTCCAAGCCGAAGACGCTCGACGACATGGTGACCCAGACGGTGGGCCGCGCGCTCGACCTCTTCGACATCCACCTGCCGATGGTCAAGCGCTGGAAGGAAGGCCCGGACGGCCTCGGCCAGCACTAGGCACGAGATTCAGAGCGCGGCGAGAGCCCTTTCGACCGCAGCAAGCGCTTCGCAGGCTTTGGCGTCCGGCTCGGGGCCGCGAAAATACCGCAGCACGCGCGAGAGATTTTCCCCGGCATCGCCCGATCTCGACCCTGCCGCGATCAGGGTCTCTCCTTCCGTCTCCAGCACCGCCAGCTCGATCTTTTCCGAATTGAGCTCAGCACCCTTCACGCCATTGCGCAGTGCTTCCGTTTCCTTCGTCGGCGCCGGATACGGCCCATTTTTCAGCCGGCGGCGGATGGTCCGCAACGGCTTCACCACCTCGTTCCGCCAGTCGGCGACGAGACCGTCGATACGCGCGAGCTCCGCCTCGCTCAGCGGCACGGAATGCTTCTTGGCAAGCCAGGCGGAAAAGAGAAGCACCGGCACGTCGACGCCGCTTTCGTCCTGCAGGACGAGGCAGGCATCGGCCACATCCGGCGCGGCATAGAGGCGCAGCGCGAAATCCCAAAGTCTCTCCCGACTGTCGGCGGTCATCGTGCCTCTCCCTTTTCAAGCCAGGCTGTTGCGCTTATCAGCCCGGCAGCAAAAGAGGCAAGCTTCGGGAGGAAAATGCGTTGGTTTCCGACGGCGAAAAGCGCGAAGGCATTCATCAATGATGCCAAAGCTATCCGCTTTCGTTGTTGCGTCGCCTCCTTCTTTGTCATACAGTACTATCATCATAGTATCTGACCAATACGGGACGTGCCGGGAGGGCCGGCCCAAGGGAGGGAGTTCTGAATGCTCAAATCGATTCACCTTTTGGCCGTCGCTGCGGCGACGGCCTGTGCCACCATTTTCGGCGCGGTCTCGGCTCAGGCAGATGCCGTTTCCGACTTCTATAGCGGCAAGACCGTCACGATCCTGATCGGCCATCCGCCGGGTGGTTCATACGACCTTTACGCGCAGCTGCTCGCCCAGCATTTCGGCAAGCACATACCAGGCAAGCCGACCGTGATCGTTCAGGGCATGCCGGGCGGGGGCGGCTCGCTGGCGGCGGCGCATTTCTACACCAAGGCGCCGAAGGACGGCACCATGGTTGCGCTCCTGCCGGAATCGCTCGCCCAGGACCAGGTCCTCGACCCGAAGAAAAGCCGCTGGGACGTTTCCAAGATGCGCTTCATCGGCCGTGCCGCCGACGTGACGTCGGTCATGATGGCCCGCAAGGATTCGCCGGTGAAGTCGATCGAGGATTCGCTGAAGACCGAAGCCAACGTGAGCTGCTCCGGCCGCACCACGTCGAGCGCCCAGACCGGCGCGGTGCTGAAGTCGCTGATCGGCTCCAAGTTCAACATGGTCTGCGGTTACGACAGCGCGACTGCCAGCGCGCTTGCCGTCTTCCGCGGCGAAGCCGACCTGACCACCACCGTCTGGGCCAACTGGTCGGTCAATTACGCCCAGCAGCTTGCCGCAGGCGACGTCGTCCCGGTCGTCCAGTTCTCCGAAAAGCGCCTGCCGGACCTGCCGAACACCCCGACGGCTGTCGAGCTGACCAACGACCCGGCCAAGAAGCAGGCGATCGAGTTCTTCGGCGCCGGCGGCGATATCGGCCGCGCTCTGATGACCCCGCCCGGCACTCCGGAAGACCGGATCGAAGGCCTTTCCAAGGCCTTCGACGAGCTGGTGAAGGATCCGGAATTCCTCGCCGACGCCAAGGCCCGCTCGATCCCGATCGTGCCGATGACCGGCAAGGAGGTCGACGAGATCGTCAAGAGGATCATCTCCACCCCGCCGGAAGTCGTCGCGACACTCCAGAAGGCGATCGCGGACGGCTTCAGCAACTGATCCGATCAACCGCGCGGCATTCAGGCCGCGCGGCTTTTGCCTTCGGGCGCTTTTGTCTTTTCCCTTCAAAATTTGAGGAGTCCGACCATGGACCACCAGGGCACGAAGCATTTCGTCCCGGTTGAAACCGGTGCGCCTAAATACGGCAGCGACCTGATCGCCGCGACGATCCGGGAACAGGGTTTCCCCTATATCTGCCTCAATCCCGGCGCGAGCTATCGTCACCTCCATGACAGTCTGGTCAATTATCTCGGCAACGAAAAGCCGAAGATCATTCTGTGCATGCACGAGGAACACGCGATCGGCATCGCGCAAGGCTGGGCGAAGATCACTGACAAGCCGCTCGCCGCGGCCGTCCATTCGAATGTCGGCCTGATGCATGCCACCATGGGCATTTTCGACGCCTGGTGCGACCGCGTGCCGGTCGTGGTCATCGGCGCCACCGGCCCGCTCGACGCCACCAAGCGCCGGCCCTGGATCGAGTGGATCCACTGCACGATCGACCAGGGCGGTCTCGTCCGCGACTTCACCAAATGGGACGACGAACCCGCCTCGCCGGAAGCGGCGGTCGAATCGATCCGCCGCGCCACGATGCTTTCGACCGTCCGCCCTTCCGGCCCGACCTATGTGAACCTCGACGTCACTGTTCAGGAAATGGAGCTCGACAAGGTTCCGGCGCTGCACGACATCTCCCGCTTCAAGGTGCCGGCCGATCCCGAGCCGCCGCGCCGCGATCTTGAAGAGGCGGTCGAAATCCTCGCCAAGGCGAAGCGCCCCGTCATCCTTTGCGGCCGCACCTCGCGCAGCGAGGAAGGCTGGGCCGACCGCGTCAAGCTTGCCGAACTCATCGGCGCCAAGGTGCTGACCCATGTGAAGCTCGCGACCAGCTTCCCGACCACGCACCCGCTGTTCATCGGCGAGACCGGCTGGAAGCTTTCCAAGAACCTGCTCAAGCACCTGACGGAAGCAGACGCGATCCTCTCGCTCGACTGGCTCGATCTCGCTGGCACCGTGAATCAGGTCTTCCCGGCTGGAACCCCGAGCGCCCCGGTCATCAACGTCTCGAACGACTTCAACATCCATCGCGGCTGGAACATGGACTATCAGGGCCTGCCGGCCGTGGACGTCAACATCCCAACGGTACCGGAAACCGCTGTTTCAAGGCTTCTGGAAGCGCTGAGGCCGCGCCTGCCGGTTCCGAAGAAATACGAAAAGCGCCGTCTCGACCCGGAACCGTCCAGGACTTCGGGCGAAATCAGCCTCATGGATCTTGCCAAGGTCTTCAACAAGGTGACGCGCGACATCGACGTCTGCCTCACCTCGCGTCCGCTCGGCTGGCCTGTGAATGCCAACGAGCTCGAGCATCCGCACGACTATCTCGGCCATAACGGCGGCGGCGGCGTGGGCTCCGGCCCCAGCATCGGCATCGGCGCGGCGCTGGCACTGCGCGACATGCAGTCTCCGCGCGTACCGATCGCGATCGTCGGCGACGGCGATTTCACCATGGGCAATACGGCGCTCTGGAGCGCGGCGTCGCAGGGCATCCCGCTGCTCTACGTCATCTCCAACAACAATTCCTACTTCAACGACGAACACCACCAGGCGCAGGTCGCGGTGAGCCGTGGCCGCCCGCCGGAAAACGCCTGGGTCGGCCAGCGCCTGCAGGACCCGGTTCCGGATCTGTTGATGCTGGCGAAGGCCCAGGGCATCGACGGCGAAGGCCCCATCACCGATCTCGCCGCTCTCGCCAGCGCGCTCACGCGCGGCATCGAGAAGGTCAAGGCAGGCCAGCCCTGGGTGATCGACGTCCGCGTGCCGCCGGAATACTGCCGTGACCCAATGGTCGAGCTCGCCTGAAGACGGCTACTGTTTTCCCAGTGCCTTGGCCCCGCTCACCTGAGCGAGGCTTCTTTTTTTGGATAGTGTGATCCGACGAAAGTGTGCTCAACGGCTCCGAATTTTCAATTGGAATCTTTTTCTAACTGATTTCTCTTAGAGTTAGGTATGCCAGTTTCAGGCCAGCTATACATCTAGGTATTTCATGCCGCATGAGCTGCCTTCTCGACAATTTCAGGCGCCTGCTCAATTACCTTAAGCAAAAGGCGGCCGGCCGGATCAGGGG
The DNA here is from genome assembly GCF_051400715.1 of Neorhizobium descurainiae. Classification (NCBI taxonomy): domain Bacteria; kingdom Pseudomonadati; phylum Pseudomonadota; class Alphaproteobacteria; order Hyphomicrobiales; family Rhizobiaceae; genus Neorhizobium; species Neorhizobium descurainiae. The sequence goes on along the minus strand of NZ_JBLFFK010000007.1, from coordinate 151,612 downwards.
AGCGCCGGCCCTGTTCCCAGTTATTGACAGTGGCGGCAGGGATACCAAAACGACGCTCGAACTCCTTTGCGGATTTCGCGACCTTCTTGCGAATGGCTCGGATGCGCTCGACCGGCATTGGATCGATATTGACCGTTTCGAGCGCGAGTTCGCCGCGCTTCCAAGCAAGCGCTTCCTTCAGCCCGTCTTCAAGAGCAACCCCGAGTTCAGTTCTTTCATCAGTCATTGTCCAACTCCTTGAGCAAAGCCAGGATCACCTTTTTGTCCGCCTGCGAAAGATCGGCTTTCTCGTTCTTGGCATAGGCCGTGATCATCAGAACCGTGTCGTCCGAGAGCATAAGGAAGTAGATCGCCCTTCCGCCTCCTCGCTTGCCACGATTACCAAAACCAAAGCGAATTTTTCGAATGCCACTCAGGCCCTGAATAACATCGCCGGCAGTCGGATTTGCAGCAATCTCCTGCTCCACTGAGGCCATGTCGGCGACCGAAGCACCGATCCGTTTCATATCCTTCAGATAACGCCCGGTACGAACGATTTTCATGATTGACGACTACGCCGTTGGCGTAATTGCGTCAAGAAAAAATGTGCCGTTGGCGTATTAGCCGACCGGCGTCATTGGCCAGCTGTGAAATTCAGGCAGCCGATTTTTCCCACAGCTCCTGCAGAAGGGTGACGAAGGCCGGAGCCGACGGGTCAAGGCGCCCTTTCCGTTTCGAATGACCGCGCCTCAGATGATGTCCGAGACCGCGGTGCGCAGCGCCGGGAAAGCATCGCCGAGATAGGATTGCGGCCAGGGCATGTTCAAAAGATTGTCGAAGAGGACGAACATAGCGACCCAGATGACGAGCGCGATCACCAGCGTATGGATCCAGGGCTGTTTGCCCTCGAAGCGCATGTAGCCGATCATGAAGAAGAGCAGCGTCGGCAGCAGGCCGATCAGCAGCGTGCCCACGAAGACCGAAAGCACCCAGGCGAACATGATGCCCATGCGCTTGTAGAGCTCGCGGTCCGGCATGGCTTCCAGCGGATCGGCTTCGTTCACCTTGCGCGGCTTGACGATCGTCTCGCCGGCCCGCTTCCTCATGTAGATGCCGATCCCCGAGCAGATCACCACGAGGAGACCGACGGCCGAGACCGTCTGCGGCATCAGCCTTGCGGCAAGCGCCCATTCGGTCGAGGTGGCGAGCGCCGTTGCGAACAGGATCGCGGCGAGGACCCACATTCCCGGCAGCATAATGCGGTCGACCAGGGAAATCGGGCCGGCCGGCTCCACCAGTTTCGGCGCCGCAGGTTCGCTGACGGCTGCCCCGACCGCGGCCAGAGCCGGCGTGCGGCGCTTCAGGAAGAATTTTACCGCACTGTAGGCGAAATAGAGAACCGGGATCGCCAGAATGACGACGACGCCGGGACGGGTGAGCCAGTCGGAACCGTAACGGCTGGTGGAGATGAACAGATACTGCTCCACCAGACCGCCGAGGACGAGGCCGAGCAGCACGGGCGCGCGCGCCCAGCCGAAACGTTTCATGCCCCAGCCGATCACCGAGAAGATCAGGAGCACGATGATGTCGCCGATATCGCGGGTGGCCGAATAGGCGCCGATGAAGACGATCGCGAGCACCGTCGGCACCAGGATGCCGGCCGGCACCAGCGCCAGCTTGGCGAGCTGCGACACGAAGGCGAAACAGATGAGCACGCCGATGATGTTGGCGATCATCAGGCTCCAGACGATCGTGTAGGTTATGTCGAGCTGTTCGGTGAGCAGCTTCGGGCCTGGCTGGATACCGTGCATCATGAAGGCGCCGAGCAGGATCGCCATGGTGGCGCTTGCCGGAATGCCGAAGGCGAGCGTCGGGATGAGCGCGCCACCCTCCCGGGAATTGTTGGCCGCCTCGCAGGCGATGACGCCGCGCACGTCACCGGTGCCGAAGCTCTCGGTGCCGCCCTTGACCGACTTTGCCGCCGAACCGTAGGCGATCCAGTCGATCGCCGGACCGCCGAGGCCGGGAACAGAGCCGAGGATCGCACCGAGCCAGGAGCTCTGGAAGACGAGGCGGATGTTCTGGAGCGCATCGCGTACGCCGCGGAACTGGTCGCGCAGGATGCTTTCGCTGCGGTGAAGGGCGACCGACTGGCGCGCGGCGCCGAGCTCGATCAGTTCCGGCACGGCGAAGAGGCCGAGCACGAGGGCTTCAAGCGGTACGCCTTCCCAGAGATAGATGGAATCGAAGGTCCAGCGCAGTTCGCCGGTCTGCGCCTCGTCGCCCACTGAGGCGATGACCACGCCGAAACAGGCGGCAACCAGGCCCTTCATCATGTTGCCCTGGCTGACGGCCGCCACGAGCGTCAGACCGAGCACACAGAGCGCCAGAAGCTCCGGCGTGCCGAAAGCCATCATGAAGGGACGCAGGATCGGGATGGCGATGCCGAGCAGGACGGCGCCGAAAATGCCGCCGATCAGCGAGGCGGTGTAGGAGGCGCCGAGCGCCCGCCCGCCCTCACCGCGGCGTGCCATGGGATAACCGTCCATGACGGTTGCCGCCGAGCCCGCCGCTCCGGGCACCCCGATCAGGATCGAGGGGATCGTATCGGCCGTCGGCGTCACCGCCCACATGCCGATCAAAAAGGCAAGCGCCGTATAGGGGTCCATCGTGTAGGTGAACGGCAGAAGCAGCGCCATGCCCGCCAGACCGCCGATGCCGGGAATGACCCCAATGAAAAGGCCGAGTAGGCAACCCAGCATGATGATCAGGAAGCGCATCGGGTCGAAAATGACCGTAAACGCCGCCATGGCCTGTTCCAGAAGATGCATATGTCCTCCACCGCCCCGCGGCCCGCGAGGCTTATTGTTCGTTTAGCGCTTTGCGAGGCGCCTCCTCCCTCGTTTCCGGAGCTATCACTCCGGGACGGCATCCGCCAGCGAAGCGCCGTGCGTCGAGGGGCCGTCCAAATACGCATGCACTTACACGTGTGATTTCCATCACAAGCGCCTGTGTAGTATTGTATTTTTGTACGACAATGGTGGACTGACCGAACGGCCATTGGCAAATTCAAAAAGCGAAGAGTATTATCATCCAGATGAATTTAGCGAATGTCGATCTCAAGCTCCTGGTGGTCTTCGATGCCATGATCGTGGAGGGCAGCGTTAGCCGCGCCGCTGAAAGGCTCGGCATGTCGCAGCCGGCGCTGTCCAACGCGCTCAACCGCCTGCGGCTGCTCCTCAACGACCGGCTTTTCCTGCGCACGGCGGACGGCATGCGCCCTACCCCGCGCGCGCTGGAGATCGCCGGGCCCGTCCAGGCTGCCATGCGGCAGATTGAGGAGGCGCTGGAGCCGACCACCTTCGAGTCTGGCGATCCGGACTGGACCTTCAGCCTCGCGGTATCCGACCATGCTTCGGTGGTGCTCCTGCCGCTGCTGATCGAACATATCGGGCGGGTCGCGCCGCGGGTCAGTCTCCAGATCCAGTCGCGGCCGAACGAGGAACTGCCGGCGCTGCTCGACAGCAGCGAAATCGACCTTGCCGTTGGCGTCATTCCCAACCTGCCGCGCCGCTTCAAGCATATGCCCCTCTTTGAGGACAAGTATCTCTGCATGATGCGGCAGGGCCATCCGCTCGCCGGCCGTCCGATCACACTCGGCGAGTTCCTTGCGGCCGACCAGCTTGCCGTCAAGCCCGGCATGAGCGACGTAAGCCGCGCCGACCGTTTCCTGGCGCAGGCCGGCCTCAAGCGGCGCGTCGCGACCACGGTCCATCAGTTCCTGGCCGCACCGGCGATCGTTTCCCGATCCGATCTCATCGTCTTGGTGTTCGAGAAGATGGCGCCGATCTTCGATCCGTCGCGGTTTTATTTCTGTCCCGTACCGGTGCCGAACATGCAGGTCTCCGCCACGGCCGTCTGGAGCGACGTGCATACGGACCTTCCCGCCCACAAATGGCTGCGCCGCCAGCTCGCCCAGGTCGCCCGCCAGCTGGCCGAAGAGACCGGCGCGGAGGGTCTGGCACTTTCCGCCGCCGGCTAGGTCGTCCACCCACAAACGCGGCAATCGTCAGATCGGCTGTTGTCTCCCGGGCGCGATTTGCTATAGGAATTGTCATACAGTATGACGCAATGGCGATCCAGGAGGATTTCGAAGTGAACGATCCGTTGAACAGCACCGCCACCACCCGCGACGGCACGAAGATCTCCTATCGCCTCGTGAAGGGAAGCGGCGGAGGCCGCGTCGCGCTCGTGCATTCGCTCGCCATGGACAAGACCTTCTGGGAGCCGACGGCGGCAGCGCTCGATGGTTTTGCCGATGCCTTGATTTACGACTGCCGCGGCCACGGCGCGTCGGGCAAGCCCGCCGGCCCCTACAGCGTCGAGCTTTTCGCCGATGATCTCGCCGATCTCATGGATCATGTCGGCTGGCCTTCTGCCGTGGTTGCCGGCGCCTCCATGGGCGGGTGCGTGGCGCTTGCCTTCGCCGGCAACCATCCGCAGCGCGTCGAAGGGCTCGGTCTTTTCGACACCACCGCCTGGTATGGCGAGGATGCTCCCAAAGCCTGGGCGGAGCGCGCCGACAAGGCGCTTGCCGAAGGCATGGGTGCACTCGTCGGTTTTCAGAAGACCCGCTGGTTCAGCGATGGCTTCCGCGAAGCCAATCCGGACGTGGTCGAAAAGGCGATCGGCGTTTTTCTGAAGAACGAGCTGCCGGCCTATGCGGCGACCTGCGCCATGCTCGGCAATGCCGATCTGCGCGCTGCTCTCCCGAAATTCAACCTCCCCTGCCGCATCGCTGTCGGCACCGAGGACTATGCGACCCCGCCGGAGATGGCGCGTTACATGACCGAGAACATCCCCGGCGCATCGCTTTTCATCATGGATGGCGTGCGGCATTTCACGCCGCTCGAAGTGCCCGCAACCATTGCCGGGCATCTCAAGGAGCTGGTGAAGGCCGCCGAGGCTTGACAGGTCAGCGGGGACGCGATCGGCCTGCAGTCCTTCAATGCAGGCCGCCGACGCCGAGCAGGCGTTCCACCGTACCGTGATCGGTGGCGAGCGCCTGGGGCGTGCCCTGCCAGGCGATGCGGCCGCGTTCCAGGATGATGACGCCATCGGCGAAATCGAGCGCGCTCTGGATGCGTTGCTCGACGAGCAGAATGGTCATTTCGCCGGATCGGGCGAGCGTTGAAAACGCCACCATCAGTTCCTCGCAGATGACCGGCGCCAATCCTTCCAGCGGTTCGTCGAGCAGAAGCACGGTCGGCTTTCCGAGAATGCTGCGGGCGGTCGAAAGCATCTGCTGCTCGCCGCCGGAAAGCTGCCGGCCGAGGTTCTTCCGCCGCTCCTTCAGCCGCGGAAACATGTCGTAGGCCTCGGAAATGGCGCCCTTCGGCCCGTGCTTCAACCCGACGAAGAGGTTTTCCTCGACCGTCAACGTCGGGAAAACGTCGCGGGTCTGCGGCACGTAGCCGAGGCCGGCGAGCGCCCGGGCCGCGCTTGGCTCGTTTGCCATGTCGCGGCCGTCAAGACGGATTTCACCGTGATAGCGCCGGGTCTGGCCGGCGAGCGTGGCAAGCAGGCTGGTCTTGCCCACCCCGTTGCGGCCGAGCACCGCCAGCCGCGAACCGGCGGGCACGAAGAAGGAGACGTCCTCGATCACGCGCGTCGGGCCATAGCCGGCCGAGAGGTTCTTGATTTCAAGCGACGCTGCCGGCATCGGCGTAGTTCCCCAGATAGGCCTCCCGGACACGGGCATCGCCAATCACGTCCTTCGGCGGACCGTCGAAGATCACCGTGCCCGCGGCCAGCACGATCACCCGCTTGGCGAAGCGGAAGACGAGGTCCATGTCGTGATCGATCATCAGCACGGCAAGGCCAGCGGGAAGCCCCTTCAGCGCCGCCTCGATGCGCGACGTTTCCGATTGCGGCACCCCGGCCGCCGGTTCGTCGAGCAGCAGCACTTTCGGCCTGAGCGCGAGCGCCAGCGCGATCTCCAGAAGACGCTGCTGACCGTAGGCAATCTCTCGCGTTTTGATGTTAGAAAGTTCAATAAGACCAAACTGATGCAGTATTTCTCTTACCTCCCGCATGAGCATAGGTCGCCCCGAATAGTGGCCGAGCATTCGGCCGGCGTGGCCTTCCCGCTGCAGGATGGCCAAGGCCACATGCTCCTCGGGCGTCATGTCGAGAAAGAGCCGTGTCACCTGGAAGGAGCGGACGAGCCCTCGGCGCACCCGCTCCGCTGCCCTGAGCGTAGTGATATCCTCATTTCCGAGAAAGACGTGGCCAGAATCAGCCTTCAGATTGCCTGTGACGAGATTGACGAAGGTGGTCTTGCCGGCGCCGTTGGGGCCGATCAACGCGACCCGATCGCCCGGCGCCATGCCGATCGACACGTCGTTGGTGACCGCAAGGCCGCCGAAATTCTTCTTGAGGTTACGGACCTCGAAGAGCGCGCTCATGCCCGCCTCCGCCTGAAGCGGCCGACAAGCGCCACCGCCGAGCCATACAGTCCCTTCGGCGCGAACAGCACGACCATGACCAGCAGCGCCCCGATGATGGTGAGCCAGTGGAATGGGTTGATCGCCGAAAGCGTATCCTCGAAGAACATGAAGACGGCCGTGCCGATCATCGCGCCGTAGAGCGAGCCTGCACCGCCGAGAACCAGCATGACCAGCGCTTCCGCCGAAAGCGTGAAGGAAAGGCTGTCGAGGCCGACGACTTGCGTGGAGATGGCCGAGAGCGCGCCGCCGATGCCTGCCACCGCCCCGGAAATCATGTAGATTCTGAGAAGCACCGAGTGGACCGAGGCGCCCATGGCGCTCACGCGGACAGGGTCTTCCCTCACCCCGCGCGCCAGCATGCCGAAGGGCGAGCGGACGAGAACTTTAAGCGCCACGAAAACAAGGATCAGCAGCGCGAGACCGTAGATATAGGCCGTCTGCCCCCAGAGATCGAATTCGAAGAGGCCGAAGATGGCATTCGGCATGATGCCGGAGAGCCCGTCGCTGCCGCCGGTCCAGCTCGACGCCTTGTTGGCCGCCTCGTGGAAGAGGTGGATGACCGCGATCGACAGAACGAGCTGCGCCAGGCCATGCGCGCGCAAGATCACGAAGCCCGCTGCGAGCCCGGCCACGGCGCCGGCGACGGCTCCGATCAAGGTCATGGTGAATGGCTCGGCAATACCGAAATGCGCGGCCGCGATTCCCGCACCGTATGCGCCTGCCCCGAACAATGCCGCATGCCCGAGCGTTGCGACGCCGCAATAGCCGGTGACGAGATCAAGCGACAGGACCAGGAGCGCCGTCGCCGTCATCCGCGTCAGCAGCGCCAGGTTGTTTGGAAAGAGGTAATAACCGGCTACGCCGATCACGATAATTGCCAGAACCCCGATCAACCCGCCATCAGCAAGACGCCGGATAATCGGGGGGCTGGCCGTCGCACTATGCTCCATCGGTACCGTCATTGTTTCGACCGTCCCAGGAGCCCGCGCGGAAACAGCGTCACGATCACGATCACCGCCAGGTAGAAAAAGAACTCGCCGTATTCAGGCGCGAGATAGCGGCCGGTCGTGTCGATTGCGCCGAGAACCAGACAGGCAAGCAGCGCGCCCGGAATGGAGCCCGCCCCGCCGACCGAAACGACCACGAGAAAGGTCACCATGTAGCGCAGTGCGTAATAGGGTTCCACCGGCAGGAGCTCGGCCCCGACCACGCCCCCGAGCGCTGCAAGCCCGATCGCTACCGCAAAACTCACCGCATAGATGATTTCCGTCCGCACGCCGAGGGCCGCGGCCATCGCGGCATTGTCCACCGCCGCCCGCAGCCGGATGCCGAAGGCGGTGCGTTCGATCAGGAACCAGAGCGCCAGCGCCACGATGAGGCCGCAGACGATCGCGAAGACGCGGTGCGCGGCGATCGAGCGGAAGCCGAGGTCGACAGAACCCTGCAACGCCGGCGGCAGAGGAATGGTCTTCAGCGTCGGGCCGAAGATGAAATTGGCGATTCCGATGACACAGAAGGTGATGCCGATCGTCATCAGCACCTGCGTCAGCTCGGTGGCGCCGTAGAGACGGCGGTAGAGGAAGCGTTCCAGGGGAATGGCGATGATCACCGTGCCAACGACCGCAATCAGGATACCGGCGGCGTATCCTAGGCCCAGATCGCGCGCCGCGTAGGAGGCAAGATATCCGCCGATCATCGCGAAGGCCCCGTGCGCCAGGTTCACCACCCGCATCAGGCCCATCGTCACCGAAAGCCCGATCGAGATCACGAACAGCACCATGCCATAGGCCAGCGCATCGACGGCTATGCTGAACACGGTCTGCATGGTTTGGTGGTTCCTCGATCGATGCGGAGAGCTTTCCCGTGCCTGAATGCCCCTAACCCTCTCCCCGCTCGCGGCGAGAGGGGATGTGCCCGGGCAGCGCCTTCAATCGGGAAAGCGGTGCGTCATAAGTCCTTCTCCCCGCAAGCGGGGAGAAGGTGCCGGCAGGCGGATGAGGGGCAAACAACCCGAAAATCAAACCTATTTCTTCGCAAAAGCCAGACCCGGATCGCCTTGCTTTTCAAAGGTCTGGATCTCCTTGTTGATGTATTTGCCATCTGCGTCCCTGGCGACCTCACGCAGGTAGACGTTCTGGGTGATGTGCCTGCTTTCCGGATCGATGGTGACCGGCCCGCGCGGGCTCGTCCATGAAAGACCCTTCACGGCCTCGACGGCCGCCTTGGCGTCCTTCTTCCCGCCGGTCGCCTCGATCATCCTGGAGATCACATACATGCCGTCATAGGCGCCGACCGCCGGGAAGGTCAGCTCTGCGGGATTGCCGATCGCCTTCTCCGCGGCCGCGACGAAAGCCTTGTTCTCCAGCGAATCGTGCGAGACGGAATAGTGGTAGGTGGTCGTCAGGCCGAGGCCGGCATCACCCAGCGCCGGCAGATCCGACTCCGGCGTCAGGTCGCCGGTCGCGAAGAACTTGATGCCGGCCGTCTTCAGCCCGTTGTCGTTATAGGCCTTCACGAAGGCGAGCGTCGGCGGTCCCGACGGCAGGAAGGTGAAGAGCGCCTCCGCCCCCGAATCCCTCACGCGCTGCATCAGCGGCGCGAAGTCGTTGGTGGAAAGCGGCATGCGGATCGTTTCGACCACCTGGCCGCCCTCCTTCTCGAAAGCTGCCTTGAAGGCGTTTTCCGCATCGATGCCCGGACCGTAGTCGGAAACCAGCGTGATCACCTTGATGACGCCCTGATCCTTCGCCACTTTGGCGATCGGCGTCGTGTTCTGCCACATGGTGAAGGACGTGCGCACCACATAGGGGCTCGCCGTGACGATCGCGGACGTTGCCGCGTTCATCACCACCATCGGCACATTGCCCTGGCTCAAGAGCGGCGCGGCGGCCATGGCATCCGGCGTGAAGTAGAAGCCGGCGAGATATTGCACCCCCTCGCGCACGATGAGCTCCTGCGCCAGCGATTTGGACTGCGCAGGATCGGCCTGCGGTATGTCGCGATAGACGATCTGGATCTCGTTGTCGCCGACCTTGTTGCCGTTGACCGCAAGCCAGGCATCGATGCCCGCTTTGAAATTCTTGCCGGAGATGGCGAAAGGTCCGGAGAACGGACCGATGACGCCGACCTTGATCGTATCGGCATAAGCCGCACTCGACAGAACGGCGACCGCAAATGCGGCTATAACAAGTTTCTTCATAAGGCCCTCCCTAAAAGCCCATCGCCCGGCGGGCGTCTCGCTTACCCGCCACTCAACGGAAGCGGCGGACACTACGTCATGTGAAATAGTCAAGCATTCAAACCGGACTACGGACTGCCCTCCGCCCTTCTAATCAGGCCTCTGGCACGAGCAATTCCACCTGCGGAAAATAGGTCCGGTATTTTCTGATGTCACGTGTAAGCAATGGAGTGCCTTCCGCCGCTGCTTGAGCCCCGATGAAGAAATCCGACAAAACGCCTGTCTTCCTGCCCCCTGCATTGCGATACAGAAGATGAGCTTTTGCGGCGATGAACAAGGCAGACCTTGATATCGGAGCCATGATCAGGCCGCTTCCGTCCACAAAAGCGTTAAGCTCTTCAATCCGTTGATATCGCGTGGCCAGCTCGGCATAGATAATATCATTGATGAACACTGGTCCTCGCAGCGCGGCGGCCTCCAACTGCCCTTCTGACCAGTTCGCCCATCGAGGATCGGCGGTGAGAAGGTCCAGCAGAACGTTCGTATCAACGAGCGTCAATCATCCCCCCGAAGCAAATTCATAAGCTCGTCGGTGTTCATGAGCTCGTCGGTGTTCATGCCCGGCCCGGCGTGGCCGCGAAACTTAGCAAAACGCCCCGTTGGCTTTTTACCGTCAGCGCGCTTTATGATCACATTACCATCATCGGCTCTCTCAAATTCGATCTGAGATCCCGGCACGATACCCAAAAGATTGCGCACTGCCTTCGGAATAGTCACCTGGCCTTTGGCGGTTACGGTCGTGCTCATGGACAAATACCTCGGTAATGCTTTGCTTGAAAAAGGTATTACATGAGGGCACAATTTTCAATGAAGCGCCGTCATCACTTCCCGAGCGACCTGACATTGCCGGCAAGTTCCGCGGCAAGGCGCAGCGACGCACCCGTCGCCATCACCATGGGCGGCAGGATCAGCCATTCGAGCGTCCAGGCGGCGCCGGAGCGCTCCTGCTCGTGCACCATGGCCTGCTGCATGCCGGAAAGCTGCACCGCGTTGAAACGGCCGAGCGAGACCAGCACTTCGGCCGCAACCGGGTTCTGCTTGTGGGCCATGGCGGAGGAACCTCCGCCGCCGGCAAGTTCCATCTCGCCGCCTATTTCGGCAAGCAGCGCCACGTCCTGGCCGAGCTTGCCGAGCGAGCCCGAGATCAACGCCAGGATGCCGGCGAATTCCGCCAGGCGGTCGCGCTGGCTCTGCCATTGCGGCGCATCCGTGAGAAGCAGTTCCCGGGCGAGCGCCTCGCGCACCTCGGCAGCCTTTCCACCCAGTTTTTCCAGGGTGCCGGCGGCCCCGCCGAACTGTACGGCGAAACCATTTTCGGAAAAGGCATCCAGCCGCCGGCGATGCCGCGTCAGAGGGTCCCGCCAGGCGCGGATGCGGTCGGAGACGGTGATCGGGATTGCCGCCTGCATGCGCGTATGCCCCATCAGTGCCCGCGTGCCGAATTTCGCATCGATTTCCCCGAAGGCTTTTTCGAGCGCGGCAAGCCGTTCGATGAAGAGGATGCAGACCTTTTTCAGGCGGATCATCAGCGCCGTATCGATGACGTCCTGGCTGGTCGCGCCGAAATGCACGTGCTTTCCGGCCTCGCCGCCGAGAGCCCCGCGGAGCTGCTTGACGAGTTCGGCAACCACGACGCCGTCACGGCCGGTTCCTTGGCGCAGCCCGGCCATGTCCGGCTGGAACGTGCTGCAAACGGCCGAAATGCGTTCGGCCGCATCGGCGGGGATGACGCCGAAGGCCGCCTCGGCCCTGGCAAGGCCCGCTTCGAAGGCGAGCATGGCGCCGATCTCGACTTGCGCCGAAAACAGCTTTCCGGTCTCGTCGTCGCCGACGAGACCGGAAAGAAACGGGTGCTCGAATGCCGAGACGCTCATGTGCATTCCCGTCGCCGGGCCTCTGATTCTCCGGTTTAGATATCGAAGAATATCGTCTCGTTCTCGCCCTGAAGATAGATGTTGAAGGTGACGGTGTCGCCTTCGCGCTTGCCGATCAGGGTGGGGACGCGGACGCGGTGCTCGATGCGCGACAGGATCGGGTCCGCCGCATTGGCTTCTTCCTCGTCGGAGAAGTACATGCGGGTGTTGAGGCCGAGGTTGATGCCGCGCGCGACGATCCAGAAATTGACGTGCGGAGCCATCGGGCGGCCGTCGCGGAAGGGCACTTTCCCGGGCTTGATCGTCTCGAAGGCGAATTCGCCGGTCGCCATGTCGCCCGGCTGGCGGGCCCAGCCGAAGAAGTTCGGGTCGGCCTTGCCGCGGGTTTCCGAGGGGCTGTTGTAGAAACCGTCGGCATCCGCCTGCCAGATCTCGATCAGCGCGTCCTTGAGCGGCGTCATGGCGCCGTCATAGACGAAACCGCGAATGGTGATGCGCTCGCCGCGGGTCTTCTCATTGACCAGCGAGCCGGAGCCCAGATCGGTCTCGTAGACACCGGTAATGCCGGAAAAGTTCGGCGTGCAGCCGATATGCACATACGGTCCCGCGGTCTGCGAGGCGGATTCCTTCAAGTAGTGAAGCTGCTGGACCATGGATCAGTTACCTTCCTTGCGGTTCTCGAAAAATGTCGAGCGACGGCCGCGCAAGATGATGTCGAATTTGTAAGCTCTCATGTCATGAGGAATTGTGTTCTGCATGTCGAGAGCGGCGATCAGGCCCTTGATGGCGTTCTCGTCCGGAATGGTCTTCACGATGGGACAAATCCAGATCATCGGATCGCCCTCGAAATACATCTGGGTGATCAGGCGCTGCGCGAAACCGTGGCCGAAGACCGAGAAATGTATATGCGCCGGACGCCAGTCGTTGACGCCGTTCGGCCACGGATAGGGCCCCGGCTTGATGGTCTTGAAGAAATAGCCGCCGTTCTCGTCGGTGACCGTGCGGCCGAAGCCGCCGAAATTCGGATCGAGCGGCGCGAGATAGGTTTCCTTCTTGTGGCGGTAGCGGCCGCCGGCATTGGCCTGCCAGAATTCGACGAGCGCACCCGGCACGCCGACGCCGCGTTCGTCCAGCACGCGGCCGTAGACGAGGATGCGTTCGCCGATCGCCATCTCGCCGGGCTTGGCGTAGTTGACGATCAGGTCGTTGTCGAATTCGCCGATGATGTTATGGCCGAACACCGGGCCGGTGATCTCGCTCTTGGTGCCCTCGAGCGAAATCAGCGCGCGCTGAGGCGAGCGCAGCACGGAGGTCTTGTAGCCCGGCGTGAATGCCGGCGGATGCCATTCCCGGTCACGGGGAAAGAAGGGTGTCGTTTCAGGCAGTATGTTCTTCATTTTTGCTCTCCCGCGGAATCGACCGCGTCCATTTCGGCATAAGTGGCCTTGGCGACCTTGAAGGCATGGTTGGCGGCCGGAACCCCGGCATAGATCGCCACATGCAGCAGGGCTTCGCGGATATCGTCCTTTGTCGCACCCGTGTTGGCGGTCGCGCGAATATGCATGGCGACCTCGTCATATTGGCCGAGGGCGGCAAGCAGCGCGATCGTCACCATGGAGCGCTCGCGCTTGGTCCAGTTGGGGCGCGACCAGACCGTGCCCCAGGCGCCTTCGGTGATGAGCTCCTGGAACGGCTGGTCGAACGGGGTCTGGTTCTTTTGCGCCCGGTCCACATGCACGTCGCCCAGCACGGAGCGGCGCGTCTTCATGCCCTGGGCGTAACGTTCCGACGGTGCGGAATTGTCGGCCATGTCTATTCCTCAAGTTGTTCGATGAAGCCGCGAACCAACGCAGCATGGGCGGCAGGCGCCTCGACGCATGGGATATGCGCGGCGTCCTCGATGATCTCAAAGCGGGAGCCGGGAATGAGACCGGCAAGCGACTTGACCAGATCCGGCGGCGTGGAACCATCTTCTTGGCCGGCGATGCAGAGTGCCGGCACGGCGATCTTCTTCGCAGCTTCGGTGAAATCCGCGTCGCGGATAGCCGCGCAGGTGCCGCTGTAGCCAAGGGCCGGCTGGCGCACGAGCATGTTGCAATAGCCCTGGTAGGCGGCATTCGCCGGCTTGCGGAACGGCGCGGTGAACCAGCGTTCCATGATCGCATCGAGAATGCTGCCGATGCCATTCTCTTCCACAGCGGCGATACGCGCCGCCCACATCCCGGCTGTGCCGATCCTGTGCGCCGTATTGGAGAAAATGAGCGCCTTCACGAGGTCCGGACGCTTCTCGTAAAGCCCCAGCGCGATTAGCCCGCCGACCGACAGGCCGCAGACGATCACGTCGGAAAGCTCGAGATGATCCAGCAGGCCGGCGAGATCGGCTGCATGATCCTCGATCGAATAAGGCGGGTTGCCGAGACCGGAAAGCCCGTGGCCGCGCTTGTCATAGGTGAGGATCGTGTGGTCCTCGGCAAGCTTGGGCAGTTCGTTATGCCAGATGCGGCTGTCCGTTCCGAGCGAATTGATGAAGACGATAACGGGCTTGCCGTCGCCTGCGCGGCGGATGTCGTAATGGATGACAATCCCGTTGATGTGTACAAACTGCATCCGCGCCTCCTCACACATTTGTAGATTGCACTAGTTTCCGGTTAGGTAAAATGATATTTCGGCGTAATCTCCTAACCGCAAGGTTATTTGATCTTGATCAACTCCCGAGTCAAGTTTCGGCATCTGCATACATTCGTCGAGGTCGCTCGGCAAAAAAGCGTCGTCAAGGCTGCCGAAATCCTCAACGTCAGCCAACCGGCCGTTACCAAGACCATCCGCGAGCTCGAAGAGGCGCTTGGCGTTTCCGTCTTCGAGCGCGAAGGCCGCGGCATCCGCATCACGCGTTACGGCGAAGTCTTCCTCCGCCATGCGGGCGCGGCGCTGACGGCGCTTCGCCAGGGCATGGACTCGGTTTCCCAAGAACTCTTCGACGCCGCTCCGCCCGTCCGCATTGGCGCACTTCCCACCGTCTCCACCCGGGTCATGCCGCGCGCCATGACGTTGTTCCTTGCGGAAAACACGGGCAGCCGCGTGAAGATCGTGACAGGGGATAATGCCGTTTTGATGGAGCAGCTGCGGGTCGGCGATCTCGATCTCGTCGTCGGACGCCTGGCGCCACCGGAAAAGATGACCGGACTTTCCTTCGAACACCTCTATTCCGAACAGGTGGTGTTTTCCGTCCGCAACGGTCATCCGCTGCTTGAGGCCAAACAGTCGGTTTTCGAGGGGCTCGCGGATTATCCGGTGCTGATGCCGACGCGCGGCTCGATCATCAAGCCCTCGGTCGAGCAGTTCCTGATCGCCAACGGCGTGGCGGGCCTGCCGATCCAGGTGGAAACGGTGTCGGATGCCTTCGGCCGCGCCTTCGTGCGTTCGAGCGATGCGATCTGGATCATTTCGGCGGGCGTCGTCGCCGCGGATATCGAGGACGGCCTTCTCGCGATCCTGCCGATCGACACGAGCGAGACCCGGGGACCTGTGGGACTTACCATGCGGGCCGACGCCCATCCGCCGGCTCCGCTTTCCATTCTCATGCAGACCATCCGCCAGGCAGCGACAGAGATCATGCGGGGGCGGTGATCCGAGCTCAGCCTGCCCGAAGCTCCGGGAACTTTCTGTTCAGCTCGCCCGCCGAGGCGATCACCGTATCCTCGGCGCGCAGCGTCACGGAAATGTTGTCGGCGACGTTCAGCGTCTCCTCGAAATGCACGGGCATCTTCTCGCCGCTCTGGCGCACCAACGTCGCTTCGTTGCGGAAACCCTGCTTCAGCAGCCAGTCGCGCGGCGCGGTCAGGCTCACCGCCACCCGGAAAGCGCCGTCGTCTTCCCTGCGCGCCTTCAGTTTGTAAGTCACGGGCGACCGGCTGCCGGCGATGTCGATCTGCCCGGGATAGCCGGCTTCCTTCAGATGTTCGGTCATATGCCGCTGCTCCTTTCCGTTCGGTGGGCCTGAGGGAGAACCGGTGCCTATCCGCTTTGTTCCGTCTGAAAGAGCCCTTGGCGATCAACACCGGTTGACGCCTGTCAACCACCGTGATCGAAAGAGCCGCTTATCGGCCAAGCGGAGGAAGACGATGAAGGACCGGGAATTGCTGCAAGCGTTGTTCGGCGCTGCCGTGAAGGCGGCCGATCCGCTGACCGGAATTCGGAAGCATCTGCCCTCCCCGCCAAGGAACGGCCGCACCGTCGTCATCGGTGCCGGCAAGGGCGCCGCCCAGATGGCGGCAGCCCTCGAAAGCGTCTGGCCGGAACCGCTCACCGGCGTCGTCGTCACCCGCTATGGCTACGGATGCGAAACGAAATCGATCGAGATCCTCGAAGCCTCGCATCCGGTGCCGGATGCGGCAGGCCTTGCCGGAGCAAGGCGGCTGGTCGAGACCATGTCCGGCCTTTCCGAAAACGATCTCGTCATCGCGCTGATCTGCGGCGGCGGCTCGGCGCTCCTTCCCGCTCCACCGGAAGGCCTCACACTCCAAGACGAGATCGCGCTGAACGAGACGTTGCTTGCCTCCGGTGCACCGATCTCGGCCATGAACGTCGTGCGAAAGCACCTTTCGACCATCAAGGGCGGCAGACTTGCAGCCGCCACGAAGGCTCGTGTCGTCAGCCTGATCGTTTCCGACATTCCCGGCGACAATCCGGCCTTCGTCGCCTCCGGGCCGACCATTCCGGACGTCACGACGCGGCAGGATGCGCTCGCCATCGTCGAGCAGTACCGGCTGAACCTGCCGGAGGCGATGATCGCCCATCTGAATTCGCCGGCCGCCGATGCGCCGCAGCCGGACGATCCGGTCTATGCCCGCCACGAACATCATGTGATCGCGTCCGCCGGCGTGTCGCTGGAGGCCGCCGCCGAGGTCGCCCGCGCCCGTGGCGTGACACCTTATATCCTTTCCGATTCCATCGAGGGGGAATCCCGCGACGTGGCACTGGTACATGCGGCACTCGCCCGCGAGATGAGTTCACGCAACCGCCCCTTCGCCAAACCGGCCGTGCTGCTTTCCGGCGGCGAGACGACGGTGACGCTGAGGAGCAAGGGGG
This sequence comes from Neorhizobium descurainiae, assembly GCF_051400715.1. NCBI lineage: Bacteria > Pseudomonadati > Pseudomonadota > Alphaproteobacteria > Hyphomicrobiales > Rhizobiaceae > Neorhizobium > Neorhizobium descurainiae. The sequence goes on along the minus strand of NZ_JBLFFK010000007.1, from coordinate 134,924 downwards.
GCAAAGGGGGCCGCAACGGTGAATTCGCGCTGGCCCTGGCGCTGGCGATCGACGGCTACGGAATTACGGCGCTGGCCGCCGATACGGACGGGATCGACGGCTCCGAAGCCAATGCCGGCGCCTTCGCCGACGGCACGACAGCGCGCCGGCTTCGGGCTGCGGGCTTCGACGGGAGAAAACTGCTCGACGGCAACGACAGCTTTTCGGGATTTGCGGCAATCGGTGACGTGTTCACCACTGGGCCAACGGGAACGAATGTCAACGATTTCCGGGCGATTTTGGTGAGGTAGGCGGCAAGCCCTCCCGTGTTAAAGGAACGTGGACCCGTTGAGGCTCACTCCCACTTCTCCCGTCGGATGAGAAGTGGGAGCAAATGGCGGGTGAACTACTGCAGCTGCGGCTTCCGCAAAAAATCGTTCCGATCGGCGGATTTGACCCTCAGCCAGGCCTCGCGGCCATCGCGCAGGATGCGCATCGGGATTTCCGATCCCGGCGGGCCGCTTTCCCAGATCTTGCGATAGAAATCCGCAAGCCCGTCGACCTCGCCGTCGCGGATTTCCGAAATGACGTCGCCGCGCCTCAAGCCTGCCTTCGCGGCGGGGCCGTTTTCCGTCACGCTCATGACGACGACTTCGCCGTTGCTTTCAGCCGAAAAAGCCCCGAGCCAGGGCCGCGGCGGCCGGTTGAACTCGCCGCGATGAAGCAGATCGTCGAGGATAGGCCGCAGCAGATTGATCGGCACGGCCATGTTGATGTCGGCGATCTCGCCGCCGCGGCTCATCTGCAGGCGCAGCGAACCCACACCCAGAAGCTTGCCTTCCGCGTCGATCAGCGCCGCGCCACCCCAGGACGGATGCGCAGGCGCGATGAAGATCGCCTCGTCCAGCAGGTATTCCCAATAACCGGCGAATTCCTGCTTGGCGACGATATTGCCGCGCAGATACTGGCCTTCGCCATCGGCAAAGACGATCGGGTCGCCGATCGTGGCCGATGCCGAATCGCCCATTTCCAGCGCCGGAAGATCAAGCGGGGCGAGCGCCTGCACGAGGCCGAAGCCGCTCTCCTGGTCGTAGGCCAACGCATGGGCGGGCACGACGCGACCGTCATGACGCGTCAGCCAGACTTCCTCTGCCTCGGTAATGAGATAGCCGATCGTCAGCACCAGTCCGTTGTCGCGAATGACGACGCCCGACCCTTCCCGGCGGACGCCGAGCGTATCGGCCGTGAAGGCGTTTTCCGGAATTGAGGCTCGCACGGCCACGATGGACCGCAAAATTCTCTCGATATCCATGATGCAAATCCTGATGAGGCGATACGTGGCTCACGAGGCCCGCCGGGGTCTGCAGAACCGAACGTATCGTACCTTTAAGGTATGAATATGAACGGTTCGGTGCAAGGGGATGGGACTGGGCGGTGTGCTTTGGAACGCCTATGCTCACCGGTTCGTAGACGTTTTCTCCGGCTTCCGCTAATGGCTGGAGCAACAATACAACCGGAGAACGGAATGCCGGAGCAGGATGTCATCGTCGTGGGCGCGGGTTTCACCGGCCTCACCGCCGCATTGGAACTCGCGCATGCAGGTTTGGACGTTCTGCTGCTCGAGGCGCGCGATCGCGTCGGCGGCAAGGTCGAGTCCGAGGTGCTGCCGGACGGCACCCGCATCGATACCGGCGGACAATTCTTTTGCCGCGACATGCCGGAGCTGATGGCGCTTATCAAGGCGCACGGCAAAACGCCGGTGATGACCTATGCGGAGGGCAACACCGTTTTCCGGCCACCCCTTCCGCCGCAAAAGGGATATGATCTCTGGCGCCAGGTGGACGCATTGCGCGACCGGATGATCGCCACCGATCCCGATGATCCCGAGCTCTCGGATCTCACCGTCGCCGACTGGGTCGCCCGGCAGGACATCCCCGCGGATGTTGCAAAAAGCTTCCTGCGCCTGGTGAAAGGTCTGTGGTGCCGGTCGCCCGACGAGATTGCCTTCACCTATCTCGCCTCGAACGACCGGCGCATCACCAATACCCATTCGGAAATGGAAATGTTTCTGGGCGGCACCGCGCATGCGCTTGCCGACGAGCTTGCCGCAAAACTCGGCAACCGGCTGAAGCTGAACACCGCCGTCTCCCGCATCGATCATTCCGCCGGGGGCGTCGAGATCTGGAGCGGCGCGCAGCGGTTCTCCGCCGGCAGGCTGCTCCTAGCCCTGCCGCCCGTCACGGTTCGCAAGCTCGTCTTTTCCCCTGCCCTTCCCGCCCACGTGGACCAGGCTTTGCGGGCCTGGGCTCCCGGTTATGCGATCAAGGTGCAGGTTAGCTACGCCAAACCTTTCTGGCGCGACCTCGGGCTGAACGGCACGGTGATGTGGCAGGAGCCGCAGGGTCTCTACGCCTGCGATACGAGCCGCGGCGATTATGCGGGTCTTGTCATGTTCATCGGCGGACCACTGGCGCTGCAATGGCACGGCAAGCCATTGGAAGAGCTGCGCGGCTTCGTTCGGGAACGGCTCATCGATGCTCTCGGCGAGCCGGGCGGGGACATGCGGGATATCCACGTTCGGGACTGGATCGACGATCCCTGGAGCAGTGGGGCCTATAGCGACGTCATCGTCGATCCCGACGCCCGCGATGCGGAAGACGTGCTCAACGCCGGGGTGCCGCCGATCCATTTCGCCTCGTCGGAGCTCGCAATATCCTATCCGGGTTATATCGAAGGCGCCATCGTGGCGGGCAGGCAGGCCGCCGCACGGCTTCTTCGAATTGGGGGCTGATCGATCAGCGTTTCCGATCCTTCGCGGCTTCTTTTTCATTGGCATGAATCGGCAAGGCCGGCATGATCGGCCCATGATCAGAAAGCAATCCCTCGACACCTTCGCCGTCACGGCGATGCTCATCCTCTGCTCTCTCTGGGCCCTGCAGCAGATCGCGATCAAGGCGATCATCCCGGACGTGCCGCCGTTCTGGCAGGCGGGCATCCGGTCGCTCGGCGCCGCCATCGTGATCGCGGGCTGGTTCCGTTATGCCCGGCTGACGTGGACCCGGGGCCTTTTCTGGCCGGGCCTTCTGGTCGGCACGCTCTTTTCGGCGGAATTCGGGCTCCTCTACGTCTCGCTCGGATATACCGATGCAGCGCGCGCCGCGCTGCTGCTTTACACCGCCCCGTTCGTCGTCGCGATGGGCGCGCATTTTCTGATGCCCGGAGAACGGCTGTCGATCGCGGGTTGGATCGGTATCGTCATTGCCTTCATCGGCACCGGGCTGGTGCTGCGGGCATCCGTTTCCGTCGACAGCCAGAAATTTTTCGGCGATGCCTGCGCGCTTGGGGCTGGAATCCTTTGGGGCCTGACGACGCTCGCCATCCGCATGACCGGTCTGGCGCAGGCCCCCGCCTCGCAGACACTGCTCTACCAGCTCGCCGTATCCGCCGTGCTGCTGACGGCAGCGGCCTTTCTTTTTGAGGGACCGCCTGTCATGCCCGGTTCCCTCATGGCCTGGTCGTCGCTGGCCTATCAGACGGTCATCGTCGCGGCGCTCTCCTTCCTGGCCTGGTTCGCCTTGATCGCCCGCTACTCCGCGACCAAGCTTTCCGTCTTCACCTTCCTTACGCCGCTGCTGGCCGCGCTTGCGGGCATCGTGCTGCTCGGCGAGCGGATCGACGGGCACCATGTCCTGGCGCTCGTCTGCATCGTGGCGGGCATCGTCGTCGTCAATATCTATGGCCATCGGCGAGCGCCGGCGGGGGGCGTCCGAGAGAAGCCATGAAAACCGGAAAGGTGCATTCTGCCGAATGTAGCGTCGGGATACCGATGGAAGATGAATTTCCTGTCGACAACACGTATGCAAATATGTTTTCAGCATGAGCATGCGCCGCAGAGACGGCAGATGATGGTGAGAATGGAACCGGCAGAAAACGACATTCCCCGTGTACGCGGCTCGGGCACCCAGAGCGTCTATACGATCCTGCGCCGGGAAATCCTCGCCATGACGCTGCCGCCGGGAAGCCCCCTGGATGAGGTCCGCCTTTCGGAGCGGTTCGGCATGTCCCGCACGCCGATCCGGGAGGCGCTGCTGAGGCTCTCCGGCGAGGGCCTGGTCACGACGCTTCCAAACCGCAACACGATCGTCGCGCCGATCGATTTCGCCTCGCTGCCCACCTATTTCGACGCGCTGACGCTGATGTATCGCGTCACCACCCGTGGCGCTGCGATCCACGGTTCTCTGGAGCTCATGGCCGATATCCGCAGACGGCAGGAGGAATTCGCCGCGGCCGTCGATGCGCATGACGCCTTCGCGATGATCGAGGCGAACCGCGAATTCCACGTCGCCATCGCCGAACTCGCCGGCAATTCCTATTACACGACCTTCTTCACCCGGCTTCTCGATGAAGGGCGGCGCATCCTGCGTCTTTATTACCGCACCTTCGACGACCGCCTGCCGCGCCAATATGTCGATGAACACGAGGAGATGATCGCAGCGATAGAGGCCCGGGACATCGAAAAAGCCGATCGCCTGGCCGTCCGGCACGCCGCCCAGATCGTCAGGCAGATTCAGGATTACATCGCCCGCGATCTTGCATATCCCCTCGATCTTTCGGCCACCTGAACCCGCATCTTCCGCATTTGTCACACAGGATAACGTCATGAACAACCCTTCGGTGGACGCCGTCGTCATCGGGACAGGCATCATCGGCGCGATGGCGGCGCATTATCTGCGGGAAGACGGGCGCACGGTTTTGATGATCGAGCGCGGCGAGGTGGCGAGGGGCGCCAGCAGCGGCAATGCCGGCATCCTCGCCTTTCCGGAAATCATCCCGATCGCGGCACCCGGCATGATGTGGAAAGCGCCGAAATGGCTGCTCGATCCGCTCGGCCCCTTGAGCCTTCCGCCTTCCTATGCGCTGAACATGGCGCCGTGGCTGTGGCGCCTGTGGCGCGCCAGCGCCCGCCCGGCCTTCGAACGCACGGTCGCGATACACGCCGGGATCATGCCGCTGGCGCGCAGCGAAATGCTGCGGGTCATCGAACGCGCCGGCCTCAAGGCGATGGTGAGCCGGACCGGCACGCTCGATCTCTATGACAGCGAAGCGAGTTTCGATGCGGCCGCCGCCGACTGGGCGGCGAAGCGGAGGGCAGGCTTCGAGTTCAGGCGGGTGGGCCGCAGCGAGATCGACGCCCTCCAGCCCGGGCTCGCACCGCAATTCCGGCACGGCATGTTCACGCCTGACGGCCTGCAGGTCTCCGACCCTTACGAATTCACCAAGGCGCTCGTGGATCATGTCATCGCACGCGGCGCCTCGATCCGGATCGGCGAAGTGACGGGCTTCGAGCCGACCGCGACAGGCGCCCGCGTGATGCTGGCAGATGGCTCAGCCTTCGAAGCGAAGACCGTGGTGCTCGCCGGTGGCGCCTGGTCGAAGGCGATCGCCGCAAGTCTCGGCGACCATGCGCCGCTTGAAACCGAGCGCGGCTATAACACGACCCTGCCGCCCGGCGCATTCCCGCTGCAGCGCCAACTCTACTTCAACAACCATGGCTTCGTGGTGACGCCGCTCTCCTCCGGCATCCGAGTGGGCGGGGCGGTCGAGCTCGGCGGGCTCAGGATGCCGCCGAACTACAAGCGCTCCGAAGCCATGCTGAAGAAGGCGAAGGATTTCCTGCCGGACCTGAAGACCGAAGGCGGGCGGCAATGGATGGGCTTTCGCCCGTCCCTGCCCGATTGCCTGCCCGTCATCGGCCCGTCGGGCGCAACGCCGGCGGTAATCTACGCCTTCGGCCATGGGCATCTCGGCCTGACGCAATCGGCAGCGACCGGCCGGCTGGTCGCGGATATCGCGGCAGGGCGGCCATCCTCCCTCCCCATCGAACCGTTCCGCATCAGCCGTTTCCGTTGATCTTTCTAGCAACACGGGTGTCGGATTAGCGTACTCAAATGTCATGTCGACAAACTAAATACAAACCTGTATAGACCTTTTCCAGAGCGAAAAAGGAACCGGACATGTCCTGGCCTCACCCCGTCCAGAGGATTGCCGATGACGAGCGGCAGCAGCGCCTTCGGCGGCTGCAGGCTGCGCTCGCGGAAAGGAGATTCGGCGGCCTGCTGCTCGGCTCGACGGAAAGCCTGCGTTACTTCACCGGCCTCGAATGGCATCCGAGCGAGCGGCTTGTCGGCGCGCTGGTGACGCCGGATTCGGTCACCTATATCGCGCCCGGCTTCGAGCGGAGCCGCGTCGAGACCCTGCCGCACCTGCCCGGCGAAATCGTCGTCTGGCAGGAGGATGAGTCGAGCGCCGCCTTGGTCGCCTCGCTTCTGCCCGCGGACGCGAAGCTCGCGCTCGACGACGCCCTGCCGCTCTTCGTCTGCCATCAGCTCGCTGCGGTTTTCGGCGCGGACCGGCTCGCAGATGGGGGCCGGCTGGTCCGCGACCTCAGGCTGCGTAAGTCGAAGGCCGAGATCGCTCTCATCCAACATGCGATGAACCTGACGCTGGAGGTCCACCGCCGCGCGCATGCCTTCATCAAGCCGGGCGTCAGGGCCTCCGAAGTCGTTCTCCATATCGACGAACAGCACCGGGCGCTTGGCGCCGAGGGCGGCTCATCCTTTTGCATCGTCTCCTTCGGACTGGCGACCTCGCTACCCCATGGTGCCGATGGCGACCAGGTCTATGCGCCGGGCGATGTCGTGCTGGTCGATACCGGCTGCCGGCTCGACGGCTATCATTCGGACCTCACCCGCACCTATGCGCTGGAGGAGCCGACGCGGGAATTCTCGGATGCCTGGGCGATCGAGCGCGAGGCGCAACAGGCCGTTTTCGATGCCGCCCGTCCGGGCGCCACCTGCGGCAGCCTCGACGACGCGGCCCGCCTCGTGCTTGCCAAGCACGGGCTCGGGCCGGATTATGTCCTGCCCGGCCTGCCGCATCGCGCCGGCCACGGGCTCGGCCTGGAAATTCACGAGGACCCCTATCTGGTGCGCGGAAATTCGACCGTATTGGAGCCCGGCATGTGCTTCTCCAACGAGCCGATGATCGTTTTTCCCGATCGGTTCGGCATCCGCCTCGAAGATCATATCCACATGACCGAAACCGGGCCGCAATGGTTCACGCAGCCGGCCAAGAGCCCGACCGAACCCTTCGCGTGACAAGAATTGCGGCGAGCGCGCACAGTATGATCCATCAACCAGAGGAGTTCCTGCGATGACAACCGGCTGGACCGGGGTTTTCCCCGCGGTGACGACACAATTCAACGAGGACTTCTCCGTCGACCTCAAGGCGACGCAGGGCGTGCAGGACGCGCTGGTGCGTGATGGCGTCAATGGTCTCATCGTCATGGGCACCTGCGGCGAGAACAATTCGCTCGACCCGGAAGAGAAGCGCACCATCCTGAAGGCCGCCGTCGAGGTCGTGAACGGCCGTGTGCCGGTCGTGACCGGCGTTTCCGAACTCGACACCCGCCGCGCCGTCGCCTATGCGAAGGATGCCGAAAAGCTCGGCGCCGACGGCCTCATGGTGCTGCCGGCCATGGTCTACGTGCCGAAGCCGGAAGAGCTCGTCGCCCATTTCAAGGCGGTTGCCGAAGCGACCTCCCTGCCGATCATGCTCTACAACAACCCGCCGGCCTATCGCGTCAACATCGGAGTCGACGTGCTGCGCCAGCTGGAAGACGTGCCGAACATCAAGGCCGTCAAGGAAAGCGCGCCGGATCCACGCCGCTTCACCGATCTCATCAACGCCTTCGGCGACCGGTTCGACATCTTCGCCGGTCTCGACGACGTAGCGCTCGAAGGCCTGATGCTCGGCGCCAAGGGCTGGGTCTCCGGCCTCACCAGCGCCTTCCCGCAGGAATCCGTGGCACTGGTGGCCGCCGCGGCCCGGAGCGACTGGGAGGAAGCCCGCCGCATCTATCGCTGGTTCATGCCGCTGCTTCACCTCGACGCCGAGCACGACCTCGTCCAGTCGATCAAGCTTGCCGAGCAGATCATGGGCCGTGGCTCCGAGCGGGTCCGCATGCCGCGCATGCCGCTTTCCGGCGCCCGCCGCGCGGAAGTCACCGCCATGGTGGAGAAGGCGGCCGCGACCCGGCCGACATTGAGCAGGAGGGCTGCTTGAAGCGGCTCGACGTAAATCTGATCTTTTTGGATGCCGGGTCTTGCGCCCGGCATTTTTCATTTGCCGGTCACTGCCCCTGCCCCTGCCCCTGACCCTGCCCCGGCTCGTTGCTCTGGTCGAGCACGCGGGTAAGGCTGAGCGCGACGAGCGTGCAGATCGCGCCGGAGATCAGGTAGCCGCCGATGAAGATGATGCCGAAACTGCTGGCGAGCCCGAGCGCCACCAGCGGCGCAAAAGCCGCGCCGACCAGCCAGGCGAGATCGGAGGTGAACGCCGCCCCGGTATAGCGGTAATATTGCCCGAAGCGGGAGGAAACGGCACCCGAGGCCTGGCCGAAGGAAAGACCAAGGATCGCGAAGCCGATGATGATGAACGCGGCCTGCCCCGTGCCGCCGGCATCCAGCAGGAAGGGCGCGGAGAACGAGAAGATGGCGATGATGACCGCGCCGATCATCAACTGGCTGCGCCGGCCGATGCGATCGGCGATGACGCCCGAAAGAACGATGCCGCCAGCCCCGACGACGGCCCCCGCCACCTGGGTCCAGAGGAATTCCGCTGCCGATTGCCCGCCATGAAGCGTCACCCAGCTCAAGGGGAAGATCGTCACCAGGTGAAACATGGCGAAGCTGGCAAGCGGCGCGAAGGCGCCAAGCACCACGTCATGGGCATGCTTGCTCAGCATTTCGAAGACCGGACGCGGTTGCAGCTCGTTGGCTTCCAGCGCCGAGCCGAACTCCTTGCTGGCGACGATGCGCAGACGGGCGAAGAGCGCCACCACGTTGATCGCGAAGGCGACGAAGAAGGGATAGCGCCAGCCCCAGGAAAGAAAGTCCTCTTCCGAGAGATTGGCGACGAAATAACCGAACAGGATGCTCGCCAGCGCAAAGCCGATAGGCGCACCGAGCTGCGGTATCATCGCATACCAGCCGCGGCGGTTGGGCGGCGCATTGAGGTTGAGCAGCGAGGCAAGCCCATCCCAGGCACCTCCAAGCGCAAAACCCTGACCGAGCCGGAACAGCGCCAGAAGTGCCACCGCCCAATACCCGATCGTCTCATATCCCGGCAGGAAGGCGATCGACGCCGTCGAGCCGCCGAGGATGAAAAGCGCGATCGTCAGCTTGGTGCCGCGCCCGTAGTTGCGGTCGACCCACATGAAGACGAAGGACCCGACCGGCCGTGCCAGGAAGGCCAGCGGAAAGATCGCGAAGGACATGAGGGTGGCCGCCACCGGACTTGGCGCGAACGGAAATATGAGCTTCGGGAAAACGAGCACGGAACCGAGGCCGTAGACGAAGAAATCGAAGAACTCCGACATGCGGCCGATGATCACACCGAGGGCAATGCTGCCCGGCGAAACCGGCTTGTCGTCATGAATGCGACGGGCGTCCCGTTCCATGCCTGACGATGTGGGGTTGACGACCGTACTCATGCATTCTTTCTCCTGGCGGGAATCTGCTCCCTGATTAGATGTTGATCAAACACCCGCAGAGATCAAGGAATTTGCGGTAAAAAAGCCTATCCGCGACTTTTGGCGGTCCCTCTGGTCGGAGCGGCATCGCGTCCTAGATTGTCGGTTGGCGAACATTGGTGCCATGCGTTTCGGTGGCGCGGGACAACGATTGAAGACGGCAGGGCGGCTTTTTGCTGCACTGCGACAGATTGTTGCACTGCGACGAACGACCTCATTCCGGCCGATGGCTTGCCGCGATTAGTGGGCAGTAGACAAAACGCAAATTCGAGCCCGAGATGCACACTCCGTTGAAATTCGCCGCCCGGCTGTTCGTTCTCCTGCCTGTTCTGGCGCTCGCCGGATGCAACATGGTCGTCATGTCGCCTTCCGGCGATATCGCCGCGCAGCAGCGAGATCTGATCGTCGTCGCTACGGTTCTGATGCTGCTGATCATCGTGCCTGTGATCTTTCTCACGCTGTTCTTCGCCTGGCGGTATCGCGGCTCCAATAGGACGGCCCCCTACGATCCCGAATGGCACCATTCGACCCGGCTCGAAGTGATCATCTGGTCGGCGCCGCTCGCCATCATCATCGCGCTCGGCGCCGTCACCTGGATCAGCACCCACAAGCTCGATCCCTACCGACCTCTCGACCGGATCGACGCCGAACGTGCCATCCCGGCCGAGGCAAAGCCGCTGACGGTCGAAGTGGTGGCGCTCGACTGGAAATGGCTGTTCTTCTATCCGGACTACGGGATTGCCACCGTCAACGAGATGGCCGCCCCCGTCGACGTGCCGATCAATTTCAAGATCACCGCGTCTTCGGTCATGAACGCCTTCTACATTCCGGCGCTTGCCGGCATGATCTATGCCATGCCCGGCATGGAGACGAAACTTCACGCCGTCATCAACAAGGAAGGCGAGTTCGAGGGGTTTTCCGCCAACTACAGTGGTGACGGCTTCTCCCACATGCGCTTCAAGTTTCACGGACTGCAGCAGGCGGGTTTCGACGAATGGGTCGAACGGGTGAAGGGGCAAGGCACCGCGCTCAACCGCGACGCTTACCTGAAACTGGAAAAGCCGAGCGCCAAGGAGCCGGTCCGCTATTACGCCAGCGTCGAGAACGGGCTTTACAATGCCGTGCTCAACATGTGCGCCACGCCCGGCAAGATGTGCATGAACGAGATGATGCATGTCGACATGATGGGCGGCGGCGGCCGTGAAAGCCATGAGAACCGCGGCCGGCTGGAATATGACAGCCGCCACAATGTCGAAAGTTCACCGGGCGCGACCTTCCCGGCCAGCGGCGAGCCGGCCCGCACCCAGGAGCCCAGAGAGGGCGTCGACGGTCAGCCGCCAGCCGATCCGCAATCGATGAACCACGACATGAACAACATGCACCAGAGCCACCCGGCCCCAGACGGCAATCAGGGCGGACCGGCGCCGAAGCAGCTCAATCCCGACACTCCCACACCGCCTGCATCGCAGCCCTGAGCCCGTATTCGGCAAGATTTTGGATAGACCCATGTTCGGCAACAGCACATTGACGGAATTCATCTTCGGGCGGCTCAGCCTCGAAGCCATCCCTTATCACGAGCCCATTCTCGTCGTGACCTTCCTCGCCGTGGCGCTGGGCGGCATCGCCATTCTGGCGCTGATCACCAGGTACAGGCTCTGGGGCTATCTCTGGAACGAATGGTTCACCAGCGTCGATCACAAGAAGATCGGCATCATGTACGTGGTGCTGGCAATCGTCATGCTGCTGCGCGGCTTTGCCGACGCGATCATGATGCGCGTTCAGCAGGCGATCGCCTTCAACGGATCCGAGGGCTATCTGCCGCCGCACCACTACGACCAGATCTTCACCGCGCATGGCGTGATCATGATCTTCTTCATGGCCATGCCCTTCGTCACCGGGATGATGAACTATGTCGTGCCGCTGCAGATCGGCGCCCGTGACGTCTCCTTTCCGTTCCTCAACAACTTCTCCTTCTGGATGACGACGGCGGGCGCGATCATCATCATGCTGTCGCTCTTCGTCGGGGAATTCGCCCGCACCGGCTGGCTCGCCTATCCGCCGCTGTCGGGCGCCGATTACAGTCCGGGCGTCGGCGTCGACTATTACATCTGGGGCCTGCAGGTGGCCGGCATCGGCACGACGCTTTCCGGCATCAATCTCATCGCCACGATCGTGAAGATGCGCGCGCCCGGCATGACGTTCATGAAAATGCCGGTCTTCACCTGGACCTCGCTCTGCACCAACGTGCTGATCGTCGCGAGTTTCCCGATCCTGACCGCCACGCTCGCACTGCTTTCGCTCGACCGTTACGCGGGCACGAACTTCTTCACCAACGACCTGGGCGGCAATCCGATGATGTATGTCAACCTCATCTGGATATGGGGTCATCCGGAGGTCTACATCCTCGTGCTGCCGGCTTTCGGCATCTTTTCGGAAGTGGTGGCCACTTTCTCCGGCAAGCGCCTCTTCGGCTACGCCTCGATGGTCTATGCGACCTGCGTCATCATGATCCTCTCCTATATCGTCTGGCTGCACCACTTCTTCACCATGGGCTCGGGCGCCTCGGTGAATGCCTTCTTCGGCATCACCACGATGATCATCTCGATCCCGACGGGCGCGAAGATGTTCAACTGGCTTTTCACCATGTATCGCGGGAGGATCCGCTACGAGGTGCCGATGCTGTGGACCGTCGGCTTCATGGTGACCTTCGTCATCGGCGGCATGACCGGCGTCATGCTGGCCATCCCGCCGGCCGACTTCGTGTTGCACAACTCGCTCTTCCTGATCGCCCATTTCCACAACGTCATCATCGGCGGCGTGGTCTTCGGCCTGCTGGCGGGCGTGAACTACTGGTATCCCAAGGCCTTCGGCTACAAGCTCGATCCCTTCTGGGGCAAGATGAGCTTCTGGTTCTGGCTGATCGGCTTCTACGTCGCCTTCATGCCGCTCTACGTGCTCGGTCTGATGGGCGTCACCCGCCGCGTCGGCCAGTTCGAGGATCCTTCGCTGCAGATCTGGTTCGTCATCGCCGCCGCCGGCGCCGTGCTCATCGCGCTCGGCATCGCCTCCTTCATCATCCAGCTCGTCGTCAGCTTTTTGAAACGCGATCAGCTGCGCGATACGACCGGCGATCCCTGGGACGGCCGCACCTTGGAATGGTCGACCTCCTCGCCGCCGCCGGACTACAATTTCGCCTTCACGCCCGTCGTCCACGACCACGACAGCTGGTACGACATGAAGAACCGCGGCTACGAGCGTCCGCTCGGGGGCTTCAAGCCGATCCACATGCCGAAGAACACCGGAACCGGCGTCATCCTCGCCGCGATCAGCGTCGCCTTCGCCTTCGGCATGATCTGGTACATGTGGTGGCTGGCGGCTCTGTCCTTCGTCGCCATGATCGCGATCGCGATCGGCCATACCTTCAACTACAGCAGAGATTTCTACATCCCCGCCGAAACCGTGACCGCAACAGAGGACGCGCGCTCGAAACTGCTCGCGGAGCGGACCTGAGATCATGAGCGAAACTCAAGTTCAAGAAACCGAAAAGCCGGAATTCTACCTGACGGAAGAGCATCATCCGGAAGGCAGCACCATGCTGGGCTTCTGGCTGTACCTGATGAGCGACTGCCTGATCTTCGCCGTCCTCTTCGCCACGCACGGCGTGCTTGGCCGCTCCTACGCCGCCGGCCCCTCCCCGACCGACCTTTTCGACCTGCCGCTCGTCGCCATCAATACGACGATGCTGCTCCTCTCCTCCATTACCTACGGTTTCGCGATGCTGCAGATGGAGCGGAACGCCAAGGCGGAGACGCTGTTCTGGCTCGGCGTGACCGGCCTCTTCGGCGCGGCCTTCCTCGGGCTTGAGCTCTACGAGTTCTACCACCTCATCCAGGAAGGAGCCGGACCGACGCGCAGCGCCTTCCTCTCCTCCTTCTTCACACTGGTCGGCACCCACGGCCTGCACGTGACCTTCGGCATCATCTGGCTGATCACGCTGATGGTGCAGGTCTCGATGCATGGACTGATTGCGGAAAACAAGCGCCGGCTGATGTGCCTGTCGATGTTCTGGCACTTCCTCGACGTCGTCTGGATCGGCGTCTTCTCCTTTGTCTATCTGATCGGATACCTCGGATGAGTTCGCAACCGCACGCCCCCGCCCATGAAGATGCCCACAACGTCCACCATGGGCACAGCAACGGCCACGAGGCCGGCCACGGCACGCTGAAAAGCTATCTGATCGGCTTTTCGCTTTCCGTCATCCTGACGGCCATCCCCTTCTGGCTCGTCATGGGCGGCGTCTTCGACAGCAAGCTTTTGACCGCCTTCTTCGTCATGGGCCTCGGGGTCGTACAGATCGTCGTGCACATGATCTTTTTCCTGCACATGAACCCGCGCTCGGAAGGCGGCTGGACGATGATGGCGCTGATCTTCACGCTGGTGCTCGTCGGCATCACGCTCGCGGGCTCGCTCTGGGTCATGCATCACCTCAATGCAAACATGATGCCCATGTCGCCGGAGATGATGAAGAACATGCCCTGACGGTGAGGAGGGTAGGCTGATGGCCCTCGACCAACCTGCAACCGGCGAAAGGGCGGACGCAAAGCCCGCCCGCTCTCGCCTCCTTTTCGCAGCGGGCATGCTGCTCCTGACCGTCGTCTTCCTGGGCCTCGGCACCTGGCAGGTGCAGCGGCTGTTCTGGAAACTAGACCTGATCGCCCGCGTCGACGCGCGGGTGAATGCGCCGCCGGTGCCCGCGCCGTCATCGTCTGCCTGGCCGGCGATCAACGCTGACAACGACGAATACCGCCGAGTCACGGCGGCGGGGGTTTTCCGTCACGACAAGGAGACCCTGGTTCAGGCGGTCACCGAGCTTGGCGCCGGTTTCTGGGTCCTCACGCCGCTCGAACCGGCGGACGGAACGACGATCCTCATCAATCGCGGCTTCGTGCCGGCAGACAGGCGGGATCCGCAGACCCGCGCAGAGGGAGAGATTTCCGGAAATGTCCGGGTCACCGGCCTTTTGCGGATGCCCGAGCCTGACGGTGCTTTCCTGCGCTCGAACGATCCTGCGAACGGCCGCTGGTATTCACGCGATATTACGGCGATCGCCGCCGCCAAAGACCTCGCCGGTGCCGCACCCTATTTCATCGATGCGGACACGACGCCCAATCCGGGCGGGCTTCCCGTCGGTGGGCTGACGGTCGTTCGTTTCCGCAACAGCCACCTCGTCTATGCGATCACCTGGTATCTGCTCGCTGTGATGAGCGCCGGCGCGGCTTGGGCGATCCACCGCAAGCGGATCGGCTGAACCGACGGGCGCGGCGGTCCCAATTCACTTCTCCAAGTAATTTCTAATTTTTTGGGTGGCGGGCTGGAACTTGTGCCCTAGCTACCGCAGTGCACCATCGCAGATGGAGCACCTGGGAGGACCGATCGGGAGGATCTCCAACCGGAACAGGAGAAGGCTTGATGACCAAGACCGTTTTGAATGCCGTTGGTGACACGTTGTACTACAGCGGCACCTCAACTGCCTGGTTTTCCGCGACGGGCTCAGGGCCGACGCTGAACGGAACTGCCGGTAACGATTCGATATGGGGCGACAGCTCCGTGAACGTGACGATGAAGGGCGGCACGGGCGACGATATCTACTATCTCTATTCCAGCATCAACAAGGCTTATGAAGCTCCGGGGGCCGGGATCGATACCATCGATACCTGGATGAGTTATACGCTTCCCGAGAACTTCGAGAATCTCCGGGTGACCGGCGACAATCGCTTCGCATTCGGCAACGATGCCGACAACATCATTTCCGGAGGATCGGGACGGCAGACAATCGACGGCGGGGACGGCAACGACGTCCTGACCGGCGCAGGCGGTGCCGACACCTTCATATTCACCCGCGGCAACGGCAGCGATCTGATCACCGATTTCGGGCCGGACGACACCATTCGACTGAATGAATACGGCTTCACCTCCTTCGATCAGGTTCGCAGCCATCTTACACAGGAAGGAGCCGATCTGCGGCTCGATCTCGGCAGTGGTGAGAGCCTGCTTCTTGCCGACACCGCGGTCGACGATCTCAGCGCCGACCAGTTCGAACTCAGTCTCGATCGTTCGGCGCTGACGCAGACATTCTCCGACGATTTCGACTCCCTCTCGCTCCACGACGGCACGAGCGGCACCTGGGACGCCAAATTCTGGTGGGCGCCTGAAAGCGGAGGCTCACTGCATACCAACGGCGAGCAGCAGTGGTATATCAACCCGTCCTATGCCCCGACCGCTTCGGCAAATCCGTTCTCGATCAACAACGGCGTCTTGACAATCACCGCCGAAGCGACGCCGGAGGCGATTGCCGACGAGGTCGGCGGGTACGATTATGTCTCGGGCCTGCTCAATACCCATTCCACTTTCGCTCAGACCTACGGCTATTTCGAAATCAGGGCCGACATGCCCGATGATCAGGGTGCCTGGCCGGCCTTCTGGCTGCTTCCGCAAGACGGGTCCTGGCCGCCGGAACTCGACGTGGTGGAAATGCGCGGGCAGGATCCGAATACGGTCCATGTTTCGGCGCATTCCAACGAGACCGGCGAAAAGACCACCCAGACCTCAGCCGTCAAGGTGCCCAGCACGGAGGGGTTTCATACCTACGGGATGCTGTGGGATGAGGATCAGATCGTCTGGTATTTCGACGATGTCGCCGTTGCCCGGGCGGATACGCCGGCGGACATGCACGACCCGATGTATATGCTGGTGAACCTGGCGATAGGTGGCACCGCCGGAACTCCAGGCGCGGACTTGGCGGACGGGGCGGAAATGAAGATAGACTACATCGCCGCGTATTCGCTTGACGACCATGCCGCACCGGCGACATCGGTGGACCAATCGACAAGCGATTGGTTGATTTAGAGTTCCGATTATTATCCCCCTGTGGGCTAGGACGAGCTCGGGAGGGCGTACGCGCCCTCCTGATCGCAGCCGGCCTGCCTTGGTTATTGGCGCCTTTCGACGTAGTCGCTCCTGACGATGCCGTGACGCTGGAGCTTGTCGTAGAAGGTCTTGCGGGGAATACCGAGCGCGGCAATCGTCTGCTGCACATTGCCGTCGAACGATGTCAGCGTTTCGCGAATGATGTCGGCCTCGTAGCGCTCCAGGCGGTCCGGCAGGGAGACGGCATCGCTCCTGATATCGGCCCGTGGCGTCGACAACCCGACGGGCTCCACACCCAGGACGATCCGTTCGGCGAAATGCGAAAGCTCGCGGACATTTCCCGGCCAATCATGCTCACGCAGATACCTGCCGACCGCAGGGGTTGTCACCGGCACATCGCGATCGAAGCGGCGCGCTGCGCGTTCCGCGAAATAGTTAAACAGGAGGGGCACGTCGTCACGCCGTTCCCGCAATGGCGGAATGGCGAGCGTGACGACATTCAGCCGATAATAGAGATCTTCGCGAAAGGTCTTCCGCTGTTCGGGGTCAGCGAGATCGATCTTGGCGGCAGCCACGACGCGCAAATCCACCGGCCGCACTTCATTGGTGCCGAGCGGAGTCACTTCCCGCATCTCGAGGACCCGCAGCATCTGGACCTGAGTGGAAGGCGGCATGCTCTCGATCTCGTCGAGGAAAAGCGTCCCACCGCTCGAATGCTCTATCCGCCCGATCCGCTTCTTCTGCGCCCCGGTGAAGGCGCCGGGCTCATGCCCGAAAAGTTCGCTCTCAATGACCTGCTCGGGCAAGGCGCCGCAATTGAGCGCGACGAAATTGCCTTTGGACCGGCGGCTCCATCCGTGCAGCAGGCTTGCAACCACTTCCTTGCCGCTTCCCGTCTCACCCGTCACCAGCACGTCGACATCCGTATCGGCAATCTGCCGGAGCATATGACGCAGGCGCTCCATGACGGATGTCTGACCGATGAGAGGCAGGCCCTGCTCCGCCTGTTGCGCGGCATCCCTGAGGCGACGATTTTCGATGACGAGGCTGCGTTTTTCCGCCGCACGCCGGACACATTGGACGAGCCGCTCGGTCGCAAATGGCTTGGCGATGAAGTCATAAACCCCATCCTGGATGGCTTTGACGGCCATCGGGATATCGCCATGACCGGTCATCAGGATCACCGGCAATTCGCTGTCGAGGCGCCGAATCCGCTCGAACATCTGCAAGCCGTCGATCCCCGGCATACGAATGTCCGAGACCACGACCCCTTCGAAGCTCCCGTCGAGTTCTGCAAGCGCCTGCGCAGCGGAGGTGAAGAGCGAGACATCGAGCCCTGCGAGTTCCAGGGTCTGACCCGTCGCCCTCAGCAAATCCTTATCGTCGTCAACAAGAAGGACCGGTATCGCCATGTCAGTCTGCCTTTTTCAATTGAACCATGAAACGCGTTCCACCCTCTCCGCTCTCGACCTCGATATGGCCTCCGTAATCGGTCACGATATCCTTCGAAATCACCAGGCCGAGTCCCAGGCCTTGCTCCTTTGAGGAGTTGAACGGTTCGAAGAGCTCATTCAGGACGTCCGGCGGAATCCCAGGCCCACTGTCGGCGACGGTAACGGTGATCCACTCCCGTGAAGCCTCCACCGAGACGCTGACACCGCCTTTGTCCTGCGCCTCTATCGCCTCCAGCGCATTCTGGAAGAGGTTGATGAAGACCTGCTCCAGCCGCAATCGGGTGCCCAGCACCTTCATGCCCTCGGGGATCGGTCCGACCCTCAGCATCTCCAGCCTTCCGGTGAAGCGGCTGCGCAGCAGCAGCAAGGCACCCTCGATGACGTCCCGCAATTCGACGGGCTCGGGCGCCGTACGGCCCTTGCGGGCAAGCGCCTTCAGGTCCTCGGTGATCGCCCCTATCCGCTCCGTAAGGCCGGCGATAAGATCAAGGTTCTCCGCGACCGGCCTGGTCTGCTGTCGTTCGAGAAAGACTTTGGAATTGTCGGCGTAGGCACGGATCGTTGCGACGGGCTGGTTGATTTCATGCGCGACACCCGCCGCCACCTGTCCGAGGATCGCCAGCCGGTTGGCATTCACAAGATCCTGCTGGACCACCTGAAGCTGCGCCTCGGTCACACGATGATTGGTGATTTCCGCCTGCAGCCTGTCGCGGGCAAGGCTGAGATCCCGCGTCCGCTCCGAAACCCGGCGCTCCAGCTCTTCGCGTGCCATCTGTTCCCGGACGATCACCATCCGGGCCGTCTGACGCCGACGCAACCAGACCGCTGCAGCAGCCATGAGCAGCAGCAAGGCGACCACCGCAATCAGCCTCGCCTCCCGCATCGCGCCGGCAAGCGGCGCATCGATCGGCAGCAGATACTGGAACGACCAGGCGGTCGAGGCAACCGGAACCGCAATGCGCAGGTAGTTGGCCGCGCTGTTGCCCGGAGGAACGGCGCGAATGATGGAGGCATCCGGCGCGAGCGTCTCGGCCGCCGAGAAAGGCAGGGGCAGCAATGGAGCATCGCCGAACTGCAGGCTTTCGCGGATGGCGGAGAGGTTTTCCGCGGCGAGCGCTTCGGTCGTCATGAATCGCCAGGACGGGATGCTGGTGATCAGCACGACATGATTGTCGTCCACCACGAAAGCCGGACGTTGCGCATCCCGCCAATCGCGTTCGAGCTGTTCGAATTCCATCTTGACCACGACGACGCCGAGGGGCGCGGACGCAAGGCCGACCCTCTGGGAAATGTAGAGCCCGGGCCGCTTGCTGACGGTGCCGAGCGCGAAATGTTCCGCCGTGCCATTCTGCATAGCGCCGGAGAAATAGCTGCGGAAGGCGTAATCATTGCCGACGAAGCTCGTCGCCTCGCGCCAGTTGCTGGCGGATATGGTGACGCCGTCAGGCCCGACGACATAGAGGACCGAGGCGTTGGTGCCGGCGACGAGGTTTTCGAGCTTGCGGCTCAACGCTTCCCTCTTTTCCTGGGAAGCATCGGACAGCGCCTCGGCCACGTCCCGGTCATGGGAGAGCAGCAAAGGCAGCGCCCGCGGTCGCTCGAGCACGGCGCGCAACAGTGCGACCTTCAGATTGGCATCGGTACGCCCCTGCACTTCCAGCGCCGACAGAGCCGATCCGCGAGCATAAACGCCGACGACGTAAAGAGTTGCCGTGCAGATCGCCAGGGCAGCAAGCGCGAAGGCAATCCAGCCGCGGCGCGCTCTGCGAACCAGTTCCTTCTCATCGGCAACGGGGAGGCCTTCTCTCATCCGCGATGTTGAGCATAAATCCGCACATTCTT
Organism: Neorhizobium descurainiae; assembly: GCF_051400715.1. Taxonomy (NCBI): domain Bacteria; kingdom Pseudomonadati; phylum Pseudomonadota; class Alphaproteobacteria; order Hyphomicrobiales; family Rhizobiaceae; genus Neorhizobium; species Neorhizobium descurainiae. Next base: position 115,130 of record NZ_JBLFFK010000007.1, on the reverse strand, counting down.
CAAATCACAATGTGCGGCAGTCCGCACGTCCTGTTTGATCCGAAAAATCGAATCTTCAATAAAAGCCTTTCAAGTCAATAAATTATGCCAAAATTTTCGATCTGGCACGCAGCTTGCCACTCCATCTGCCGACAACGCAAACTCGGCCCCCGGGAAGAGCCAAATCCTTGGTTGGGGGCGATGGAGGGAGATCATGAACCTTACACCCGCATCCACGCAGCCGCGTGAACATCTGTCGTTTTACCGGCATCTCTACGTGCAGGTCATCGTCGCGATCGTCGCGGGCATCCTGATCGGCCATTACTATCCCGATTTCGGCACAACACTGAAGCCGCTCGGCGACGCCTTCATCAAGCTTGTGAAGATGATCATCGCGCCGGTCATCTTCCTGACGGTGGCAACCGGCATCGCCGGTATGGCGGACCTCAAGAAGGTTGGCCGCGTCGCGGGCAAGGCGATGATCTATTTCCTCACCTTTTCAACGCTGGCGCTCGCTGTCGGCATGATCATCGCCAATGTCGTCCAGCCGGGCGCCGGCATGCACATTTCGCCGGCTTCGCTGGATGCCAATGCCGTATCCGCCTATGCGACGAAAGCGCATGAATCGTCGATCACGGGCTTTCTGATGAACATCATCCCGGAGACGATCGTCGGCGCCTTCGCACAGGGCGACATCCTGCAGGTCCTGTTCTTTTCGGTGCTGTTCGGCATCGCGCTTGGCATGGTCGGCGACAAGGGCAGGCCCGTCCTCGATTTCCTCAACGCCCTTACGGCCCCGATCTTCAGGCTCGTCGCGATCCTCATGAAGGCCGCGCCGGTCGGCGCCTTCGGCGCCATGGCGTTCACGATCGGCAAATACGGCATCGGCTCGATCGCCAACCTCGCCTTCCTGATCGGCACCTTCTACGTCACCTCGCTGCTTTTCGTGCTGGTCGTGCTCGGAGCGGTCGCGCGCTATAACCGCTTCTCGATCCTGGCGTTGATCCGCTACATCAAGGAGGAACTGCTCCTCGTGCTCGGCACCTCCTCCTCGGAGGCGGCCCTGCCGGGCCTCATGCAGAAGATGGAACGGGCCGGCTGCAAGCGCTCGGTCGTCGGATTGGTGATTCCGACGGGATATTCGTTCAACCTGGATGGCACCAACATCTACATGACGCTTGCTGCCCTGTTCATCGCCCAGGCGACGGATACACCGCTCTCGTTCGGCGACCAGATCCTTTTGCTTCTGGTGGCGATGCTGAGCTCCAAGGGTGCCGCCGGCATCACCGGCGCCGGTTTCATCACGCTGGCAGCGACGCTTTCGGTCGTGCCCTCGGTCCCGGTCGCCGGCATGGCGCTCATCCTCGGCATCGACCGCTTCATGTCGGAATGCCGGGCGCTGACGAATTTCGTCGGCAATGCGGTTGCGACCATCGTGGTCGCCCGGTGGGAAAACGAACTCGACGAAACCATGCTCGCGGATGCCTTGTCGGGACATACCGCGGCGGAGCCCGCGCCCTCCCCGACGCTTCAGGCGGCGGAATAATCCTCCCAAGGATAGAGGCTCACGCCTCCGAAAGACCCGCCATCCGGCGGGTCTTCCGCTTGCCGGATCATGATGCCCGAAAATTCCTCCTCAATGCGCGCCGAGCATGGCGCGGCGGATCTCCTCATGGGCGATCTCACCGTCCGAGCGCCTGAACTCCCGGTGGATGCGGCCATGCGCCAGCACATAGGCGCGCGACGACACGTCGATCGCCTGGAAGAAGCTCTGCTCCGCCATCAGGATCGTCATGTTGCTTTTTTCAGGAAGCTGGGTAATCGCGTTCAGCACGTCGCGCACGACGATCGGCGCGAGCCCCACCGAAGGCTCGTCGATGATGATGATCTTCGGCGACGTCATCAGCGAACGGGCAATCGCCAGCAATTGCTGCTGACCGCCGCTCATGGTCGAGGCGATCTGTTTGCGGCGCTCGTAAAGCAGCGGGAAGGTTTCGAAACAATAGGCGAGATTTTCCTTCATCCGGGCGGCGACGAGCGGATTGCTGCCGGCGAGCTTCAGGTTATCCTCGACCGAAATGTTCGGCACCAGCCGCCGGCCTTCCGGCACGATCGACAGGCCGAGCCGGACGATCTCATGCGGCCGGAGCTTTGTCAGATCGGTCGTCCTGCCGTCCCATTCGAGCAGGATGCGGCCGGCGCTCGCCCGCACGAAGCCGAGCACGCAGTTGAGCAGCGTGCTCTTGCCGTTGCCGTTCATGCCGAGCAGCGCGACCATCTCGCTTTCGTTCAATTCCAGCGAGACGCCGCGGAGCACGGAAACGGCACCGTAGCCGGCGGAAAGATTGTCGATGATCAGCCTATTCACCGAAATATACCTTCTGAACGAGCGGATTTTCGGCGATCTCGGTCGAGGTCCCCGACGCGATCAGCCGGCCTGTCTCGAAGCAGACGATCCGCTCCGAAAAGCGCATCACCGCGTGCATGATGTGCTCGATCATGATAACGGCCACGCCGGAGCGGTTGAGCGTCAGGAGGATCGCCAGGACCTCATCGATTTCCTCGTCCGACAGGCCGGCCATCGCCTCGTCGGCGATCAGCACCTTCGGATTGCCGACCAGCGCACGCGCGAGTTCCAGCTTGCGGAGTTCGAGCTGGGACAGGCTTTCGGAAGGATCTGAGATGCGGCCCGTCAATCCGACACTCGCCAGGACCGAGCGCGCCCGCTCCTCCTTGACCCCGTCCACATGGCAATAATCGAGTGGAACCAGCAGGTTTTCCAACACCGTCATGCCGGTGAAGGGTCGCGGAATCTGGAAGCTGCGGGAAATGCCGAGCCTCGCCCGCTTATGGGCCTCGATGTGGGAAATATCCCGGTCCTCGAAATGCACCGAGCCTCTGTCCGGACGATAGACGCCGGTGATGCAGTTGATCAGCGTCGTCTTGCCGGAGCCGTTCGGGCCGATGATGCCGAGCCGTTCGCCGGCGCGGAGATCGAGATCGACGGGGCCGAGCGCCCGGAACGCGCCGAAGACCTTCTCGACGCCCTTCAGGGAAAGAACGATATCGCTCACGATCTGGCCCTCCCCTGCCGGGGGCCGAAGAGATTGGCGATGCCGCCCGGCGCGAAAGCGACGAAGGCGATCAGCACCAGTCCGACGAACAGGATGTTGAGTTCGGACGAGATGGTGACGGTGGCGATCTGCTGGACGGAGGCGAGCAGCAGCGCGCCGAGCACCGGACCTGCCCAGCTCTTCGTTCCGCCGATCAGCGGCATGGCGATCGCGTTGAGGCCGATGATCAGGCTGAAGGCCGTGACCGGTTCGACGAAGGACGTGTAGAAGGGATAGGGCGCGCCCGCCGCCGCCAGCACCGCGCCGCTGAGCGCGCAGGCCAGCAGCTTCAGCCTGAGCGTCGGCACGCCGGAGCATTCGGCCGCGTCTTCACTCGCTCTGACGGCACGCAGGCCGCGACCGATCCAGGAGACCTCCACGAAGCGGGCGAGCGCCACGCTCACGGCGGCGACCACCAGCATGACGGTGAAATTGTATTGCGACGGACCGGGGCTCCAGGAGGGCGGGCGCGGACCGTAGACCGCCATGCCGCTCGCCCCGCCGAGGGCGGAGATGTTGTGCACGATCGTCTCCAGCACGACGACAAGACCGAGCGTGGCGATGGCGAAATAGACACCCTGAATGCGCAACGTCAGGTAACCCATCAGCACGCCGAGGATGGCGCCGAAGACTGCCGCGGCGAGGATGCAGAGCGGCAGCGGCAGACCGAAGGCGGTGAACAGAAACGCCGAAAGATAAACGCCCGCGCCGAAGAAGCCGGCCGCCCCGAAATTGATGTAGCCCGCGTAACCGCCGAGAATGTTCCAGCCGGTGGCAATCGTCACGTACTGAAGGACCACATAACCGGCGAAGAAGTAGAACGGGTTCTTCAGGACCCAGGGCATCAGGAAGCCAAGCGCCACGACGACGGCCACGCCTATCAGGAAAAGAGCGGAATTCCTGCTCATCGCGCGGCTCCGAACAGGCCCTGGGGACGGCTTGCGAGGCCAAGCAGAAGCACGGCGAAGGCAACGCCGGGGGACCAGGAGGGGTTGAGATAGCTGGAGACGAGCGCCTCCGCGATGCCGATGGCGATGGCGATCACCAGGCTGCCGGGTATCGACCCCATGCCGGCGAGCACGACGATCGCAAAGACGCGGCCGATCTGGTAGCGGCCGGCAAACGGCTCGACCGGACCGACCATGATGAGCGCCGCCCCCGCGACGACGGCGGTCGCGGTGGCGATGCCGAATGCATGCCGCTTGACGGAAGCCGGGTTGAGGCCGGCGATCGACAGCGCCCGCTCCTCGTGCGCCACCGCGCGGATCGCCGTGCCGGAATTGGTGCGGCTGAGATAAAGCCAGATAGCCGCGATCATGGCCGGGCCAAGCAGCGCCGGGATCAGCAGCCGGTAGGGGACGGTCAGCAGGCCGAGCTTGAGGCTTGAGCCGATATAGGAGGCGCCGACGGATTTCAGCTCGGAACCGAAGCTCAGCACCAGCAGGATTTCGACGACGAGCGACAGGCCGAAGAAGAGCGTCAAGCTCTGTAGCACGTTGGCCCCGCCCCTCCGCTCGAAGACGCTGGAATAGAAGAGATAGAGCGCCGCGCCGAGGATGTAGAACGGGACGAGGCCGATCAATGCGGCGACGATGGGATCCAGCCCCCATTGCGAGAGCGTGTAGACGAAGAATGCGCCGGCGACGACCAGCGTCGGGTGCGCGATATTGGGAATGTGCAGAATGCCGAAGGTGATGCCGAGCCCGAGGGCGAGCGAGGCATAAACGCTGCCCAGCAGAATGCCCGTCACGATGGCGTTCAGCAGAATGTCGATCGAAAACATTTACAAGCCCTTGAGCCGGCGGTCCGCCGGCTCTCTGGATCGGTTGATGGGATCAGCTGGCGCGCGCCTTGTTGTAGGGAGCGGCGAGATCGCCGGTTTTCAGCGAGGGCGGATCAAGAATGACCTGGCGACCCGGGCTGCGGAACTGTTCGAGATCGTTGCCGTCGATACCGCGCAGCTGCACCATCAGCACGCGCCGCTCCTTCCAGTCGCCGATCTCGTTGAAGGCGATCTTGCCCGCGATCGTATCCACCGCGTTGGCGTGCAGGAATTCCGCCATCTTGGCCGGATCGACCGAGTTCGCCCCCTTGATCGCGGCCGCCGCGAGCTCGCCGGCGACATAATAGAAGGGCGGGATGTAAAAGCCGAGCGGGTCGACGCCCTGCTTGACGGCAATCGGCGTGTACCGGTCGAAGAAGCCCTTGATCGCCGGCGTCTGCATGGTCGGCTCGGGAACGAAGGTATGCGAGTTCACGAGGCCGTTGAGCTCCGGGCCGAGCGCGCCGAGCAGCGCGCCGTATTGCGGCCCGATCATCGCGCCGCCGAAGAGCTTCACCTTGTCGGAAATGCCGATCTCCTTGACGCCGCGGATGATCGCCGTGCTGTCGGCCGGATAGGAGGCGATGAAGATCGCTTCCGGATCGGCCGCGTTGATGTTGCGGATGATCGAGGAGAAGTCGGAAGTGTTCGGCGGATAGCTTTGGTTGAACACGACCTCCATGCCGTATTCCTTGGCCACTTCCGCACCGCCCTTGGCGGCGTTCTTGGAGAATTCCAGGTCGGCATTGATGATGGCGATCTTCGCCACGCCCTGCGCCTTGGCGAGATCGAAGAAGCCGCGCGCCCAGTCGCGGCCGGAATTCGGTCCCCAAGGGCCGCTGTGGAAGAACTTGTCGTGCCTGGCGACGTCGTTGCCCGCAAGCCCGAACATGCCGATCATGAAAAGATCACGCTGCTTGATGAACGGCATGACCGGCGCGGATAGGTTTGCGCCGTAAGGCGAGAAGAGCACGTCGCAGGCATCCACGTCGACGAGCTTCGAATAGATCGCCGGCACGTTTGCGGCGCTGCTCTGGTCGTCGTAGATGACCAGCTCGACCCTACGGCCCAGAAGACCGCCGGCGGCATTGACGTCGTCGCGCCAAAGCTCGTAGCCGATGAGACCGTTTTTGGTGCTGGCGAGCGGCCCCGTCAGGGAAACGCTGGCTCCCACCCGGATCGGCTTGTCCTGCGCAAAAGCCTTGCTCCCCAGGATTGCAGGGGCGGCAAGTCCGGCGGCCGCGGCGACCGCGAGCTTGTGAAACTCACGCCTTGTCTTCATAGCTTTTCCCTCCCAAGAAAATTCGCTAGACGAATAAATATTCGCATAACGATAGGCAGCAGCCCTTGCGCTTGTCAATCCCGTGTGCCAACGAAAAAGGGAAGTGCAGGAGAATTCGATGATCGACAGCAATTCGCCCGAGTTCGTCGAGGCGCTGGCAAGAGGTCTGTCCGTCCTGGAAGCCTTCGACGCCAAGGACCCCGAAATGACGCTCGCGGAGCTTTCGCGAAAGGTCGGCATGCCGATCGCCACCGTCCGGCGCAACGTTCTCACCCTCGAAGCGCTCGGTTTCATCCGCCGCCACAACAAGCATTTCCTGCTGGCGCCCCGCATCCTCGCCCTGGGATCTGCCTATCTGAACGCGTTCAATGTCGAGGAAGCGGTGACGCCGGAACTGCACCGCATCACCTCGCAGTTCGGCGATGCGGCCAACATGGCCGTGCTGGACGGGACGAACGTGCTCTACATCGCCCATCTTTCCGAAAGCCGCGGCGTGCGCCGCAATGCGAGTCTCGGCGTCACCTATCCGGCCTATGCCACCTCGATGGGCCGCGTCCTGCTCGCCGCCCTGCCGGAGGAGGAGATCGCCCGGTATTTCGAGGCCTACAATCCGGTGAAGCTCACGGACTACACCGTCACGGAGGAAACCGAGCTGCGCGACATCCTGATCGAGACCCGCGCCAAGGGCTATTCGATCACTGTCGACCAGCTCGACTATGGCATCACCGCAATCGCCGTGCCGGTGAAGGACAGTACCGGCCGCGTCGTCTGTTCGATCAACAGTTCCGGCTATACGCCGCGCCTCACGCCCGATGAGCTGATCGCGCAGCGCCTGCCGGAAATGCGGCTGGCGGCCAACCGCCTCTCGCAGCTTTTCACGCGGTTTCCGGCACTGCTGCATTCGCTGGCGCCGACGGCGGCGGTGGCCCGCTAATCTCTTCCGTTCCGTCCGAAATTTCTGCATGCGCCAAGGCCGGGGCTTGACACCTTCGGCTTTTTGCGAGTTCATTATACGAATATAAATTCGCTCAGCGAATACTTGGTAATCCTAGGGAGGAATTCTCATGGCGCGATTGAAGGTCGCCGTCATCGTCGGCAGCGCACGCCAGGCTTCGCTCAACAGGCTCCTGGCTCTGGCCCTGACGAGGCTCGCGAAGGCCGACCTCGAATTCGAGTGGGTGACGATCCGCGACCTGCCGATCTTCGATCAGGACGTGCTGGATGCCGGCATACCGCCCGAGGTCGAGCGGCTGAAAGGCCAGATCGCCCGGGCCGACGCCCTGCTCTTCGTGACGCCGGAGCACAACCGCTCGATTTCCGCCATGCTGAAGAACGCGATCGACTGGGGTTCCCGGCCGCGGGATGCCAGCGTCTGGGCCGGCAAGCCGGCGGCGATCACCGGCGCCTCATACGGACGGATCGGCACTGCGGCGGCGCAGCAGCACCTGCGTGCCATCCTCGGCTGCCTCGACGTCGCCGTCATGGGGCTGCCGGAAGCCTTCATCCATCTCCATCCCGGGCTCATCACACCGGAGGGCGAGGTGACGAACGAGGAGACCCGTCTCTTCCTGCAGGGCTTCATGGACCAGTTCGACCACTGGGCGGGCCGCTTCGCCGGCAAGCCGAGCGCCGCCGCCTAGCCATCCAAAATAAGGACTCCAGCATGAAAATCGGCAAGCAGTCTGCACCGTACCAGGCGATCTGCACCTCGAATCCGGAGACGATCATCGTCCGCGGCCATGACCTCGTCGAGAACCTCGTCGGGGCGATTTCCTTCACGGAATATACGTGGCTGCTGGTCGCCGGCTCGCTGCCGAACGAAAAACAGCGCCGCATGCTGGACGCGACGCTGGTGGCAATCGCCGAGCACGGGCTGGTACCGAGCGTCCAGGCCGCCCGCATGACGCTGGCCGCCTCTCCGGAAGCGGTGCAGGGCGCGGTCGCCGCCGGGCTTCTCGGCTGCGGTTCGGTGATCCTCGGCGCGTCCGAATCGGCCGGCGCCTTTTTCCGCGACGTGGGGGAACAGAAAGAAGCCGACGGAAGCACGATCGAGGCGGCGGTGGAAAAGCTGCTCCGCCGCCACAAGGACGAGAAGAAGCCGGTGCCCGGCTACGGCCATCCGCTGCACAAGGGGCACGATCCGCGCGCCGAACGGCTGCTGGCGATTGCCCGTGAGCTCGGCCTGGCGGGCATTCATTGCGAGATCGCCAAGACGGTCGAAAAGCTGATCCCCGGCATCATCGGCAAGCCGCTCGTCATGAACGTGTCGAGCGCCATTCCCTGCGTGCTGCTCGATGCAGGTTATCCGCTGCTGGCGCTGAAGGGCGTGCCGCTGCTGGCGCGCACCGCAGGCCTGATCGGCCATCTGCTCGAGGAACAGACCCGCCCGATCGGCTTCATCATGTCCCATGCGGCGGCGGCGGCCGTCGAATACGACGGTCCCGCCCCCGAGGGCTTCGTCGCGAACGAAAACTAGGATCCGGAAATGCTGACTGCTTTGAACCAAATCCGCGTCGTCGAACAGGGCACGTTCATCACCGGCCCCTGCGCCGGGATGATGCTCGCCGACCTCGGCGCCGACGTCATCAAGATCGAATCGGCCGGCAACGGCGATCCCTACCGCAGCTTCAAGACCGGTTTCTACAGCGCCCATTTCCAGGCCTATAACCGCAACAAGCGGGCGATCGGGCTGGATCTGAAGAGCGAGAAGGATCGCGAGGTCTTCTACCAGCTCATCGCCCAGGCGGACGTCTACATCCAGAATTTCCGTCCGGGTGCCGCAGCCCGCATCGGCGCCGATTACGAGACGCTGTCGAAGATCAATCCCAAGCTCATCTACTGCTCGATCAGCGGCTTCGGCCCGGACGGTCCTTACGCACAGCGCCCGGTCTACGATTCCGTCGCGCAGGCGGTAAGCGGGTTCCTCAGCGTCGCGATCGACCTGGAACAGCCGCGCTTCATCGGCCCGGCGCTCGCCGACGCGATCACCGGCATCTATGCCTCCCTCGGCATCTCGGCGGCTCTGGTCGAGCGCAGCCGCACCGGCAAGGGCAGGCGCATCGACATCTCGATGGTCGAGGCGATGATGCATTTCGCCGTCGAGCCCTTCATGGGCTATTTCGCGCTCGGCGAGGAACCGAGCGGCGTCGACCGCCCCCGCCTCGCCCAGGCCTTCATCGTCCGCTGCAAGGACGACAAGCTTTTCGCCTTCCATCTTTCCTCGCTCGACAAGTTCTGGGACGCGCTGGTCGAAGCAATCGAAGGCCAGCAATTGGCAAAGGACGAACGCTTCTCGCAGCGCCTGATGCGCATCGACAATTACGAGGCACTGAATGCCGAGCTGAACGCGATCTTCGCCACCAGAACGCGGCCGGAATGGGTGGAACGCTTCTCGAAATTCGACGTGCCCTTCGCGCCGATCAACACGATCCCGGACGTGGTGGATGATCCACAGGCGCAGCATCTGGAAATGTTCGTGCCGGTCGCCGGCCGGATCGAGGGCGCGGAGCAAACGGTGCGGCCCGCCTATTCCTTTGACGGCAAGCGCGCGAAGACGGTCCGCGCCGCGCCCGTCGTCAATCAGCACGGCGAGGAGATCCGCTCTGCTCTCACGCAAAATCCCGGCGTATGGCCGGAGCTGAAACCGGAAGCGGAATCGATGGCAGCCGCACAATAAATCGATGTATTCACTGAGCGGATTTGGAGGAGAGACATGGCGACACTGGCAGCGGTCCTTGCGACCACACATCACCCATTTTACCTGAAGGCGACAACCATGCCGCCGGAGCAACAGATGCCGCAGGCTCCGGAATGGAAGCGCAAGGTCGAGGCCTATCGCGAGACCCTGACGCGCGCCAAGCCGGACATCCTGGTCATGATCGGCGCCGACCATTTCCACCAGCTCTTCCTCGACAACTACCCGCAGTTCCTGATCGGCAAGGCGCCGCGCTACGACGCCACCTTCTATAACGAGGAGCGCGAGTTCGGCATTCCGAAATACGTGCTGGAAGGGCATGAGGAACTGTCGAACTTCATGCATCAGGGCCTGATGGGTCGCGGCTTCGACTTCGCCTTCAGCCACGAGTTGAAGCTCGACCATTCGATCATCTGCCCGATCATCACCACGCGGCCGGATGCCGACCTGCCGGTCGTGCCGATCTATACGAACATCTTCGTGCCGCCGCTGCCCTCGCCGAAGCGTTTCTGGGATCTCGGCCGCGCCATCCGCGAGATCATCGACGAATATCCGTCCGACAAGCGCATCGCGGCCGTCGGCAGCGGTCATCTGTCGCTCGAGCTCGGGGGACCGCGCCAGTTCAAGGAAACCGGTCCGGACCCGGAATTCGACCGCAAGGCGATCGAATGGCTCTCGACCGGCAATATCGACGCCATCCTTCAAAACGTCACCCATGAGAGCATGACGAAGAGCGGCAACGCCACGCACGGCTTCATGGATCTGATCCTGATGATGGGGATCGCCGGGCCGATCCCGACCGCCTATCACGACAATCTCGACCTCTTCCACACGATGGAGGCCTATTTCACCTGGTATCCGGAAGGAGCTGCAGCATGAGCAAGTATTATGTGAACAAGTTCCTCTTCACCGTCGATCGGGACCCGGAGCTCCTGCGCCGCTACAAGGAAGACCCTCGATCACTGGTTGCGAGCTGGGAACAGTCGATCGGCCCTCGACTGAACGATGCCGAGCTCTCGACCGTAAACTTCCTGACGGATGCCGAACGCGAAGCGCTGATCAACCACGACTACGTGGCGCTGTTCGAGATGGGAGCCCATTTCTTCCTGTCGCTGACGATCTTCATCGCCATCTACGACGAGGATTACATGGCAAGGAGCGGGCCCCTCTCCTTCCAGCGCGAGTTCGCCGAAAAGCTCCAGCACTGGACGGGCAAGGACTATCCATCGGTCGCACTGTGGCAGGCAGCCGCCCGTTGAGAGGCGCATCCGAGCAAGGCCTTTCGTTGCCTATCCGGCAGCGGGAGGCATCGTGATTTTGACTGGGAGAGGAAGGATCATGTGCAAATTCTGTGGTAACCGCACACACGCGCCGGCTGAACTCGGCGGCGGTTCCGGCAAGATTGTAGCCGCGCCGAGCAATATGCCCGCCGGTATCGGAGATGCCGATCGCCTGACCCTCATTCGAGGCGGCGCGGTGCTCTCCATGGACGGCGCGGTCGGCAATTTCGCCAAGGGCGACGTACTGATCCGCGGATCGCGGATCGTCGAGGTCGCCGCGTCGATCAACGCGCCGGAAGCGGCCGTCATCGACGCCTCGGGTATGATCGTCATGCCTGGCTTCGTCGATACGCATCATCACCAGTTCGAAACGGCGCTTCGAAGCCTGCTTGCCGATGCGATCCTCATCAATGACGGACGGCCGGAAAGCGCGGCCAATTATTACGAATGGATGCTGCAGAAATTCTCGGTCCTCTACCGGCCGCAGGACGTCTACATTTCCGAACTGTTCGGCAGCCTCTCCCAGATCGACGCCGGCGTGACGGCCGTCATGGACGTGAGCCAGATCCACCATTCGCCGGAACATTCCGACGCGGCGATCGCGGCACTTCGCGATGCCGGGCGCCGCGCCGCCTTCGGCTATTTCGAAGGCTGGGGCGATGCATCCAAATATCCGGGCGACGCACGGCGCATCAAGGCCGAGCATTTTTCAAGCCACGACCAGTTGCTCACCATGGTCATGGGCGGGGAGATCTACCTTCCCTTCCACGAGGAAGCCTGGGCGCTTGGCCGCGAGCTCGGCATTCCGGTCGCGCTGCATGTCGTCGGCACGTTCGGCATGCAGCCGGTCTTCGACCAGCTCGCCGAGGCCGCAAAATTCGGGCCGGACAATATCTTCATCCACATGACCGGCATGAGTGAAATGGCCTGGAAGCGCGCCGCCGATGCCGGAGCGCACGTGTCGCTCTCCGTTCCGATCGAGATGCAGATGCGCCACGGCAATCCGCCGCTGCAGAAGGCTCTCGATCTCGGGCTTCAGCCGTCGCTCTCGACGGATGTGGAATGCACCATGACCGCCGACATGTTCACCCAGATGCGCTCTGCGATCACGCTCCAGCGCATGCTGGCCAACGACAAGGCGCTGCGCGGCGAAGACTATCCAAAACTTCTTTCGGCCATGGATGTCTTACGGTTCGCCACCATCGAAGGCGCGCGCGGACTGAAACTCGACCACAAGACAGGCACGCTGACGCCGGGCAAGGAGGCCGACATCATCCTGCTCGATGCCAACGCCATCAACGTCGCACCGCTGAACCACGTGCCGGGCGCGGTCGTAACGCTGATGGAGCGGTCGAACGTCTCCACGGTCCTCTGTGCCGGCAAGCTCCGTAAATGGCAGGGCACCCTTCTGGGGCATGACATCGGCAAACTGAGGTCGGAACTGGAGGCAAGCCGCGACTTCCTCGTCGAGGCGGCAGGGGTCGCAACAGATCTTTTTTAGGCTCGCGGCTTGCGGAGGCGTCCTCCTTCGAGGCAGACAATGGTCACCGCTTTGCCATGCAATGCATGTCTCGGTGCATTCACACGATAGATGCGAGATTGGGGACCGTCACACCGTCGCGCAGCACCCTTCCGTTCGACGAAGAATGTGTGGTTCAGGGGAGCGCGATGAAGCCAACGAGTCAACAATCAAGAACGATGTTGCCACGGGGAATGCCCTGGCACAGCAATACCTGGCCCCGGGCCACGAACGGTTCTTCGGCGACCGGATAGCTGACTTGTCCGCTGACGATGCGCTGGATGCATGATTGACACTCTCCGCTACGACAGGAGTATTGAATATGAATGTCGTTGGCCAACGCGAGATCGAGCAGCGATCCGCTTTCCGGCTTCCATGTCACAAGCTTTCCCGATCGGGCGAATTCCACGGTACAGGGCGCCCGGGCCGCCAATGCTCCCGGCGAGGCGAAACCGGCCTCCCCACTCCTGGCCTCGAACGCCTCCATCCGGATGCTTTCCGGAGCCGCGCCCATCGCGACCAACCCTTCTTTCAGCGAGGTCATGAAGGCATCCGGACCGCAGATATAAAAATCGGCCTCGGTGACCGGCACGTGGGCGGCGAGCATGGCAGCGTCCATGCGGCCCTGATGGTGGCAAGTGTCGCCTTCCTCCGGCCGAGAATAGACCGTCAGCAGCTTGATGGCAGAGTTTGCCATAGCCAAGCGCAACGCTTCCCCCGCGAACAGATGATGCCTTCCGCTTCGCGCTGCATGGACGAACCAGACGTCGCGTCCGCTCGCTTCCGTCGCCAGATGCTCGGCCATCGGCAAGAGCGGCGTGATGCCAACCCCGGCACTGACCAGCGCCACCGGACGATGCGGTGCGCTGTCCAGTACGAATTTCCCCGCCGGCGCGCCAACGCGCACCTCGTCCCCGACCGCGATCCTGTCATGCAGCATGGCCGAAACGCCATCGTTGCCGACCCGGCGAACCGAGATGCGCAGCGAATATCGGTCCGGAATGCCGGAAACCGAATAGCAGCGACGCTGCTTGCTCAATCGCTCGTCCTGCGGCAGCGAAACCGTGACGAACTGGCCCGGCGCCGCATGGCCGACCGGTGCGCTGTCGCGCGGCTTCAGCACGAAGGACACCACGTCCGGGCTTTCCTGCTTGCGCGCAACGCAGGTGAAGCTGCGCAGACCGACCCAGGCCGGAGCGCGCGTGTCGGACCATATGCGCGAGCGGGTAAAGGCGGCTGAACAATGGAAGTAGATTTCCTGCGGCTGCACGCTCAACAGGCGCTGTCCATCTGCTTCCCCGGTCACTTCGCGATAGGTGCCGTTGAGGCGAAGGGCATCGCACCGCCCCGGCTCGGCGGCCAGCAGCGCGCATCCGGCGGAGTGAGGTATGGCCGACCGCCCCGTTCCCTCACGACCGATCTCCAGCAGGAAAGACGGATGGTTCTTTTCCCGATCGAGCTGGAGCGGTGCACTGCCAGCCAATTCGATCAGGAGTTCGCCGCCTTCGCTTTCATGGGCGAAAACGATGAAACGGGCAGCGTCGATGAACGACATGAAGCCGGGGCTCGGAAAATCATAGACCTTGGTCTGCACGATGGGACTCGGCGTGCCGTAAAAATCCCGCAGGCCGGAATCGGCAAGGCGGCGTTCGGCAGCGGCATCGTAAAGCACCGGGTTGCGGCCATGCTCGGCCTGCCATTGCTTGTCGCTGAAATAGATATCCAGCGCATCCAGCGGCGGCTTCCTGCCCGAGGGATCGACCCAAAAGCCGCTTTTGCGAAAAGCCTCGCTCTCGACGAATTCCACCTTCGTCGGGGTCAGCACCATGACGCTCAGCGCGCGGTTCTCGTCAGCCGGAAAAGCGTCGATATCGTCATCGGCCTGCGATAAGCAAGCGCGCGCGGCGATCCGCAGATAGGTCTCGCAATGCCGGTTGAGCAGCAGCAACGCAACGTCGGGATTGCTCAGGATATTGCCGATCGTATCCAGCCGTTTGTTGCCTATATAGTCGGGAAGCAACAGGCTGCCATCCGCCCGCAGCCTGACCACGGAAGGCTGGCCCCCGCGCGGCGACACGTCCATCGCCCCCTCGCCATTGCGCGAAGCGATGAAAAGCAACGTCGCCTGCTCGATGAACGATCGGGTGCGGTGGTCCATGGCTTGGTTATCCCTGCACTGGAACGCCGGCCAAAGCCCGGCGCTTGAAGAAGTCGCGACCGGGTACGGCGTCCAGCAGGCGGCGCGTATAATCGGCGCGTGGCGTCTCGAACAGTTCCGCCGCATGGGCCTGCTCGACGATGCGGCCGGCCTGCATGACGACGATACGGTCGGCAATCTCGCGGGCGACCCTCAGGTCGTGGGTGATGAATAGCATGCTGAGCCCAATCTCCGCCTTCAGGTCCGACAGCAGTTTCAGCACCTGCGCCTGCACGGACACATCGAGCGCCGAAACGGCCTCGTCGGCAATCAGGCAGATCGGATCAAGCGCCAGCGCACGGGCGATACAGATTCGCTGTCGCTGGCCGCCGGAGAACTCATGGGGAAAACGGTCGAGTGCGTGTGCCCCAAGGCCCACTTTCTCCAGCCAGCGGATGGCGGTCGCCACCGCCTCGGACCGCGACGCCCCGAAGGCCATGGGACCGCGGATGATACTTTCCCCGACCTTCAAACGTGGGTCGAGCGAGGCATAGGGATCCTGAAACACGATCTGCATCCTGCGCCGGAACTGGCGCAGCGCCTCGCCCTTCATTGCCCGAACCCGGGCGCCGTCGAACAGGATCTCGCCGTTATCCGGCTCGATCAGGCGCAGCACCATGCGTGCCAGCGTCGACTTGCCGGAACCGCTTTCGCCGACGATCGCCAGCGTATCGCCACGGTTCAGGGTGAGATCGAGGCCTTCGGCCGCCACCACCCGCCGTGGCGGCGCGAACAGGCCCTGACGCGTGGTGAAGACCTTCTGCAGGTTCCTGATTTCCATCAGCGGTGCGTCCTTGGCGACCGCCGCACGTACGGAACCGCGCCCCGGCACTGCATCGAGCAGATCGCGGGTATAATCGTTCTGCGGATTGTCCAGCACGGCCGAGGACGCCCCCTGCTCGACCACCTTGCCGTGACGCAGCACGACGACCCGGTCAGCGATATCGGCGACGACGCCGATGTCATGGGTGATGAACAGCACGCCCATGTCGCGCGTCTTCTGCAGATTGCGGATCAGGTCGAGGATCTGTCGCTGGGTGGTGACGTCGAGAGCCGTGGTCGGCTCGTCGGCGATCAGCAGCCTGGGATCGTTGGCGAGCGCCATGGCGATCATCACGCGCTGGCGCTGGCCGCCGGACAGCTGGAACGGATAGGCCGAAACAAGCGAGACCGGGTCGGGCAGGCCGACTTGGCCGAACAGTTCCAGCACGCGGGCATCGACCTGCGCATCGGATGTCCGCCCATGGATGCGGATCGCTTCCGCGACCTGTTGCCCGACCCGCGCCAGCGGATTGAGCGCGGTCAGCGGCTCCTGGAAGATCATCGCGATTTCGTTGCCGCGTATCGCCCGCATCTCGTGGGGCGCAAGGCGCAGCAGGTCGCGGCCTCCGAAGCGGATTTCACCGCCACGGGCCGTGACCTGTTTCGGAAGCAGGCCGAGGATAGCGTGCGCGGTCATCGACTTGCCGGAGCCGCTTTCGCCCACAAGGCAGACGATCTCGTTGGAATTGACCGTGACGCTGATGCCATCGACGGCGTGATGACGATCCGCACCCGTGGGCAGGCCAATGACCAGCTCGTCGATCGAAAGCAAGGGCTCGGTCATGCGCGGGAAATCCTCGGATTGAGCGTATCGTTCAGCGCCTCGCCCACCAGGTTGATGGCAATCACGGTGAGCAGAATGGCGATGCCCGGAAACACGCTCATCCACCATGCCTGACGGATCACGGTGCGGCCGGCGCCGATCATATAGCCCCAGCTCATGAAATTGGGATCGCCCAAGCCCATGAAGGACAGCGCCGCCTCGATCAGGATGGCGGCAGCGACCGTCAGCGAGCCGGCAACGATGATCGGGGAGACGGCATTGGGCAGAACATGGCGCACGACGACAGAAATGGTGGATTGCCCTTGGCAGCGTGCCGCCTGCACGAACTCGCGCTGGGAAACCGTCTTGACCTGGGCGCGGGTCAGGCGCGACAAAGGCGGCCAGCTCACCAGTCCGATCGCGAGGATGATGGTCGTGATCGACGGGGTCAGGATAGCGACGAACAGGATTGCCAGCACGAAGCTCGGGATGGTCTGGAATACCTCGGTGAAGCGCACGATCGCGCTATCGACCGCGCCACCGGCATAGCCGGCAATACAGCCGAGAAGGACGCCGATGCCCAAGGCCGTCAGTGTCGATGCGAAGCCGATCAGAATGGAAACGCGGGCGCCATGGACGATGCCGGCAGCGATATCGCGGCCGAGCGTGTCGGAACCGAGCAGCATGCCGTTCTCACCCGGACGGCTGAAGGGAATGCCAGCCATCTCCCAGGGAGAGGCGGGATAGAGCAGCGGTGCCACGACAGCCAGCAGGCAGACCAGGCTCAGAAGCAGGAGGCCGACCACACCGGCCGGGCGTTTCATAAACGTGCGCATGAAATCACGCATAGACTTCTCCTATCGCCCGTTGATGCGCGGATCGATGATCCGGTGCAGAAAGTCGGTCAGCAGATTGGTCGCGATGACCAGGATCGACATGATGAGGAATAGGCCGAGAAGAACCGGATAATCCCGAGCGGTCACCGCATCGTAGGTAAGCCGGCCGATGCCCGGCCAGGAGAATACGGTTTCCACCACCACGGCGCCGCCGATCAGTGCACCGGCCTGAAGGCCGGCAAAGGTGACGACCGGCACGGCGGCATTCCGCAGCATGTGCCGCCTGAGAACCTGGCCCTCGTTCAGGCCCTTGGCGCGCGCAGTGCGCACATGATCCTCATGGGACACCTCGATCAGCGAGGAGCGCATGAGGCGTGTGTAGACGGCGATGTAGATTGCCGCCAGCGTGACGACGGGAAGGATCAGATGCTTGGCGACATCCAGCGCATATTCGACCGGGCCGAAACCGGACGCCCGGATATTGGCGTAGCCGAAGGCTGGCAGCCATTCGAGCTGGATCGAGAAGATCAGCACCAGCATGAGGCCGAGCCAGAATACCGGTGTCGCGTAAAAAATGAGCGAGATCAGCGAAATGACGAGATCCGACCATGTGCCGTGGCGGCGACCGGCAAAGGCCCCGAACAGCACGCCGCCGATCAGGGAGAGAAAGAAGGCCGAAAGCGTCAGCATAAGCGTCGGGCCGAGCCGCTCGAGGATAAGCTGGCTCACATCCGCACGCTGGCGGTATGAATAGCCGAGATCGAACTGCACCACCTTGCCGATATAAGTGCCCAACTGCACCAGAAACGGCTTATCCAGTCCATATTCGGCGCGAACCTGCTCGATGAACTTCGTGTCGGCGGCACCGGATTGCCCGGCGATGACCATGGCAGGATCGCCGGGCGCCGAATGAATGAGGACGAAATTGACGCAAGCGATCACCAGGATCGTGAACACGATCCCCGCAAGCTTGGCGAAGAGACGGGAAATGATCGTCATCGGCTGCTCTGCGTCCCTTTCAGTTACGCTCCGCTCTTGCGCGGCACACCCAGGAACTGGTCGAGGACACCGAGAAACAGTTCGGCCCCGACCGGGATCAGCTCATCAGGAAAGTCGTAGTCGGGGTTATGCACCATCGGCCGCTCCACGCCCGAGCCGATGAACAGCAGAGCGGACTTGGAGCATGAGCCGAACAGGCCGAAATCCTCGGCGCCGCGGATCGGTACATAATCATCGACCCGCGCAAGGCCCATCCGGGTCGCGGCTTCGTCGAAAGCGGCCGCCGCTTCGGGATCGTTGATGCAGGCACGGAAAAAGTTGTGGGTCGAGTGATCGAAGACGAGCCCTTCCCGCTCGGCAACCTCGCGCGCCATTTTGAGCACATCTTCCAGAAGCGCGTGGATCGCATCGCTTTCGGGGGTGCGCAGCGTCATGCGGATTTCCGCCGAGCCCGGGGTAATGCCGAATACCGGCTTGCCCATCTGCACATTGGTCAGCGCCACCCGGCGAAAACCTTGCGTAATCACGTCGCCGGCCTGAAAGGTCTTGATGGCATCGATGATGCGGGCAACCGCAGTCGCTGGGGAAATGCCGGTTTCCGGCATCGACGCATGGGCGGTCTTGCCGGTCAGTTCGATGCGCAGGCCCATGGATGCGCAGGTGATCTGACCCGGAGCGACAGCGACAGCGGCAAGCGGCAGGCCGGGCATGTTGTGGATCGCGAAAGCATAATCCGGCGTGATCTCGGCGAATTTCGGATCGGCAAGCACGGCCTCCGCGCCATGCGCCGTTTCCTCCGCCGGCTGGAACAGCAGCACCGCCCTGCCCCGGTCAGGCCGCTGCTGGCCGATATAGCGGGCCACGGCTCCCATGCTGGCCATATGTCCGTCGTGGCCGCACATATGTGCCTTGCCATCGATACGCGAGCGATAGGGGAGAGCCGAAATCTCGTGGATCTGCAATGCATCGAGTTCGCAGCGCAGCAGCACCGTGGGGCCGGGCTCGGCGCCATTATAGACCAGCGCGACGCCATGGCCGCCCAGACCGGTCACGACCTGGTCAGGCTGGGTATCGGCAAGGAAGGACACCACTTCGCGAGCCGTCCCGGCTTCCTCGCCCGATATTTCCGGAAACTGGTGCAGCTTATGTCGCCACGTCCGAAGGTGAGCGATCTCCGCATCGCCGAAGTAAGGGGTCATTGGCTATCAGCCTCCTGTAATGCGGCCGATAGCCACGTAACATCAGTAAAAAGAGGGCAAGCCGCCTTGGAGCGACTTGCCTGCCGCATGCGCTTAGGCGAAATGGGTCGTACCGAAATTCGAATTGACCCCGGTGGAACTGGTGATGAGATCCTTCAACCTGTTGTCGTAGATCGTCGGATACTTCTGTTCGCACAGCCAAATGACGGGCGCTTCCTCGACGAGCAACTTCTGGACTTTTGTGTAAAGGGCCTGGCGCTTGGTCTGGTCCAGCTCCACCGCCGCGGCTTCGAACAGCTCGTCAACCTTCGGATTGGAATAGCCGGAAGTGTTCGAAAACATCACGCCCTTGCGGATGTTCGAGGAAAGGTATGTGCGAGCAACGCCGAGAGCCGGGTCGCCGTTCTGGTAGAGCTGATTGCCGCTGATGTCGAAATCGCCGTTGCTGACGGCAGCGACCCAGCCGGCCAGATCGTTGCTTTGCAGCTCGATCTTGATGCCGGCGGCACCGCAGGCCTGCCGCACATATTCTGCGATACGGGTCCAGGTGTCACCCGCCGGCACCATCGTGAACTTAAGGGTGACGCGCATGCCGCTTGCATCAGGCTTCAGGCCCATGTCCTCAAGCAGCGCAACCGCCTTTTCGACGGAAGGCTCGTAGCTCTTCACATTGGCGTCGTAGAAGCGCATCGACGAGGCGATCGGCCCGGTAGCCGCCTTGGCGAGGCCGAACATGATGCGGTCGCGCACGAAATTGCGGTCGATCAGGTGCATCAGCGCCTGCCGGAAGCGCTTGTCGTTCATGGGGGGACGGCGACAATTTACTTCCACCCACAGCATCGGCGAGAAATACTCATAGCCGTTGGTGGTCATTTCAAGATGCGGCAAAGCGGCCAGCCGTGCGGCATCGAAAGGCTCGATATCCTGCCACTGCGCAAGCTGCGCTTCACCCTGCTCCAGGGAGACCGCGCGCGAGGCGGCATCGGGAATGACGCGATAGAAGATTTCCTTCAGCTTCGGCTGGCCTTCGCGGTAATAGCCGTCGAATGCAGCGAGGCGGATATGCGAGCCCTTCACCCATTCGGCGAGGCGGAATGGGCCGGTGCCGATCGGCTCCTGCTCTGCGCCCGCCTTGCGGAAGTCCTTTCCTTCCAGAAGATGGCGCGGCACCATCGGCGCGGAAGCGGTTTCGAAGGCCATCAGGAAGGCCGGAAAGGCCTTCTTCAGCTTGAAGACGACGGTGTGATCGTCAGGTGCGGAGATGGTTTCGCAGCGGTTGAACACGTCGCGGGCGCGCGGATGGACTTCCGGCAGCAACGTCTTGCAGGAGAAGACGACATCGGCGGAGGTGAAGGGTTGGCCGTCATGCCATTTTGCGTTCTTGACGAGATGGAACGTGTAGGTCAGGCCGTCCTCGGAGACTTCCCATCTATCGGCGAGCAGCGGCTGCGGCGTCAGATCCCTCGTGTAGGAAAGCAGGCCCTCATACATCTTGCCGGCCACGACGCCGGTCGGCGTTTGCTGGTTGAGGCCCAGGTTCAGGATCGGCGGCTCGGGGTTGACGATGGACGTCAGCGTGTCGATGCTCTCCTGCGCGTGGGATTGGCCCGCAAAAACGCTGGAGCCGACCATGGCTGCCAACATCAAATTGAATTCCCGCCGATTCATCTCATCTCTCCTTTGCCGATAAAACGATGTTGGATATCGCGGCTCGCCTCCTCCAGCCCGCCGCGGGGTCGTTGACCAATTATTTATTTGTAACCAGCGAGCAGGTGGAGTTCTTGAGCGGCTGAAACGCATGCTCGGCGCTGATCTTCGAGAGCAGTTCGTAATAGTCCCAAGGCTTCTTGGATTCTGCGGGCTTCTTGACTTCGAACAGGTACATGTCGTGCACCATCCGACCGTCTTGGCGGATGGAGCCGTTGTAGAATATGTCCTGCACGGGCAGTTCGCGCATCTTCGCCATGACGGCCTTGGTCTCGTCGGTGCCGGCAGCCTCGATCGCCTTCAAATAGTGCCGCACGGAAGAATAGGTGCCGGTCTGCAGCATGTTCGGCATGGCCTGCACCTTGTCGAAGAAGCGTGCCGACCAGGCGCGCGTCGCGTCGTTCATGTCCCAGTAGGAGGCCTCGGTGATGGTGAGGCCCTGCGCTTCGGCAAGACCGACGCCATGCACATCGTTGATGAAGGCCGCCAGTGTCGCGAGCTTCTGGCCACCCTGGGTCAGGCCGAACTGGGCCGCCTGCTTGATCGAGTTGATCGTGTCGCCGCCGGCATTGGCAAGCGCCACGACCTTGGCGCCCGAACTCTGCGCCGTCAGAAGGGCGGAAGCGAAATCGGTGGTGCCGACAGGAAGACGCGTGCTGCCCAAAATCTTGCCGCCCCGCGCCGTCACGACCTCGCCCGTATCCTTTTCGAGGCTGTGACCAAAAGCGTAGTCGGCCGTCACGAAGTACCAGCTGTCGAAGCCGGCGCCGACGAGCGCCTGGCCGGTGCTGTGGGCAATCGCATAGGTGTCGTATGCCCAGTGGATGACATAGGGACCGCAGACATCATTGGTGATGCGGACCGAACCGGGTGAACTCAGGGCGATGATCTTGTTCTTCTGCTTTGCGACTTCAAGCGCCGCCAATGCAGGAGACGACGACGCGACATCCAGGATGGCGTCGAGCTTCTCCTCATCGAACCATTTGCGCGCGATCGAGGCGGCGATGTCGGGCTTGTTCTGATGGTCTGCGAAAACCACTTCCACGGTTTTGCCGAGGACCTTGCCACCGAATTCCTCCACGGCCATCCGCGCCGCAGTCACCGCGCCCTTGCCCGTGATATCCGCGTAGACGCCGGACATGTCCTCGATAAGCCCGATGCGGACGACATCGTCGCTGATCGTCGCATCCTGAGCGGTAACGATCGTTACCGGCAACGCTAATGCCGTCGCGAGGGTTGCCAGATACAAACCTGCGACCGTTTCCCGTTTCCTCATTTGGGTCGTTCCCTTACATATTTTTATTGGCGCATCTCCCGAATGCGCCATCGCCGGCACATTAGGTAAGGCCTGCATGAGGGTTCAATGTCCGCGAACCACATTCGCCGCCTCTGCGAGTGTCGATCGCCAACAGATGGACGCGGGGAAGGAAAGGGAGGCGTTGTTTTGCAGTCGCGAAAAGAGCGGCTACGCAACCCTCCCGTCGGCACACCACCGCAGTCGCCGCGGCGCACGGCACGACGGACGGGGTTTCGATTTCATTGGCCCGAAGAAAAATCTGGCGGAAAATGTATCAGGCCCACATTGAAGGTCGTGTCTAATGTGGGAATTATACGTTATCTATGAAGCACAAACGTGGCAGTGCGGTATAGGCGTTAAATACAGGGACCACGAAGACAGAGGAAGGACATGTCCAATCAAGCCGGTGCCGTGCCTGTTGGCCACAAGACGAGCGGCGGCGCCGAGGCCGCGCATTATTACCGGCGCCTTCTGGAACTGCTCGGCAGCAATGCGCCGCTTTCAAGCTTCGAGCAATTGGCGAGCGGCGCCAAGAGCGTCGTCTGGGAAGAAGGATATTCCGAAGCAATCGGCGACTCTATCGCCACGGCTATCCGCCTGCGCGAGAATTTCGAGCTCAAGCGCAAGCGCGAGGTAGAACTTTCAGCTCTTTATGATACGGCGCGCGACCTCTCCGCGCTGCGCGACACGGACCAGATCCTGCAGGCGATCGTGCAGCGCGCCAGGCAGTTGGTCGGCAGCGACATCGCCTATCTTTCCGCCGCGGACGAGGAACACGGCGATTTCTATGTGCGAACGACGGAAGGCGTCATCTCGCAGGATTTTGGCAGGATCCGCGTCCCCCGCAATATCGGTGTCTGCGGCAGCGTCGCCAGGACACGGCGGCCGTTCTACTCCAGCAACTACTCGGCCGACCGCAATTTCGACCACGATACCGGCATCGACCGGGCGATCAGCGGGGAAGGCATCATCTCCATCCTCGGCATCCCCCTGGAACTCGAAGCTTATGTCATGGGCGTGCTGTTCGTGGGCGATCGCTACGTGCGATCCTATACGCCGCAGGAACGATCGGTACTTTCTTCGCTCGGCACGTTCGCGGCGCTGGCGATCGAGAATGCAAGGCTGCTCGAAGAGGCGCAACGCGCCCTCTTCCTCGCGAAGGATGCCAATACTGCACTGCGCGCCAAGGCCGACGATATCGAACAGGCTGCCGTCGCCCACGAACAACTGACCGAATTGATCGCCCGCGGCGGCACGCTCGACGATCTGGTGAACCGGGTTTCGAACCTGCTCAAGGGGCAGGTCGGCGTGATCGACGAGAGCCGAAATGTCATATCGGGTGAAGTGTCCGGCAGCCTCACCGACGAGGAACTGGCGCGGGCGGTGCGGGAAAGCGACCGCCTCGGTCGGTCGGTGGCCCTGCCGGCCGAGGACGGCAGCACGACGGCCGTCGCGGCGGTCATGGGCGGCTCGACCCGCTGGGGCGCGCTTGTCCTGACCCGCAGCCGGCCGCTTTCGCCGTCCGAGACCCGCACGCTGGAACGCAGCGCCATCGTCACCGGCATCGTGCTCTTGTCCCTGGACCGCATCGCCCAGATCGCCCATCGCAACGTCGTAGATACCGTCTCGGCGCTGCTGCGCGGCACCAGCGACCCGTTCTCTCCCGAAAGCGCGCGGCGCCTGCCGCCGGGCATTTCGCTGACATGGCCGGTGACGGTCATGCTGGTGGAACTGGTGACGATCACCTCGGCTCAGGCCTCTTCGGCGCTGCGCTCGACGCTGGCCGGCCGCGACACGATCTTTGCCGAGTTCAACGGCGATCTGGCGATCGTCACCAATGCGAGTGAGCCGGAGCGGCTTGCCAGACGCATTTCTGAAAAGCTGGAAGAGGCGTTCGGGCAGAAATTCACCATCGTGATCTCCGGCCTGATATCCGCGGTCGATAAGGTTCCCGCCGAATACGAGGCGCTGGGGCGCTGCATCGGCCTGATCCACGGGCTGGAGCAGCGCGGGCGGATCGCGTTCGAGAAGAGCTTTTCGGTCTATGCGCTGCTCTTCCAGAACAAGGGGGACGATACGATCGCCTCGTTTCTCCGCACATCCGTCGGCGCGCTGATCGAGCAGGACGAGAAGCGCAAGAGCCAGCTGGCCATCACGCTGCTCGCCTATCTGGATACCGGGCGCAGCGTGCAGAAAGCGGC
The DNA here is from genome assembly GCF_051400715.1 of Neorhizobium descurainiae. NCBI lineage: Bacteria > Pseudomonadati > Pseudomonadota > Alphaproteobacteria > Hyphomicrobiales > Rhizobiaceae > Neorhizobium > Neorhizobium descurainiae. The sequence continues at coordinate 90,420 of NZ_JBLFFK010000007.1, read as the reverse complement.
GGAAATGCTTGGGATCCATGTCAACACCATGCGCCAGCGCCTCGACGCCATCGCGCAGATCAATCCCGACTGGTCCGACCCTTCGAAGAGCCTGGAAGTGCATATCGCGCTGCGCCTCCACATACTTCGCCAGACCACCTGAGCGGCGGCAGCCGACATAACCGGCCCGATGCCTGTCACGTCGGGGTGTGGTCGGGCGACAGGCAAGGACAGCCGCAATGTGCTTCAGCTACATTGTCCCCGACACGTGGCCGCACTTAGGTTCTGGAAAAGACACAGAGTGGGAGGTCAAGCCTCATGTCCGTAAACAGCCGTATTCCAGGCTTCTACAAGCTCTCGCCGGCGGAACGCTTCAAGACAGTCGTCGAGCTCAGCGGCTTGCACGAGAGTGACATCGCAAACCTGGCTACGGCCGATAGCGGCATGCTGGCGATTGCCGACCACATGATCGAAAATGTCGTCGGCACCCTGTCGATCCCGCTTGGCGTTGCCGCCAATTTTACCGTCAACGGACGCGACTATCTGATCCCGATGGCGACGGAAGAGCCCTCGGTCGTTGCGGCTGCCAGCAACATGGCCTCCGTCGCCCGCATCCACGGTGGCTTTCGCACATCGAGCGACCAGCCGATCATGATCTCGCAGATCCAGCTGGTCGGCGCCAAGGATCCCCAGGCCGCCCGTCTCCGGCTCTATGAGCGGCGGCGCGAACTGCTCGATCTGGCCAACGAGCAGGACCCGCTGCTGGTCAAGCTCGGCGGAGGCGCCAAGGATATCGAAGTGCGTATCGTCGAGGGGGCGGAGAAGACCTATGTCGTCGTCCACGTGATCGTCGACGTGCGCGACGCCATGGGCGCCAATGCGGTCAACACCATGGCCGAGGCTCTGGCACCGCTGGTAGCGGAGATCGGCGGCGGGCGGGTGCGTCTGCGCATCCTTTCCAACAAGGCGGATCGCCGGCTTGCCCGCGTGCGCGCCACTTACGACGCCGAGGCACTCGGCGGTCCGGATGTGGTCGATGGCATCATCGACGCTTATGCTTTCGCCGCTGCCGACCCCTATCGCGCCGCCACCCATAACAAGGGCATCATGAACGGCATCACCGCCGTCGTGCTGGCGACCGGCAACGATACCCGCGCCGTGGAAGCCGGCGCCCATTGCCATGCGGCCGCGAGCGGCCGCTATACGTCGCTTTCCCATTACGAGAAGGATGAGGCCGGCAATCTGGTCGCCACCATGGAAGTGCCGATGGCGGTAGGCCTTGTCGGCGGCGCGACCAAGACCCATCCGGTTGCTCAGGCCGCCGTCAAGCTGCTCGGCGTTAAGAGCGCACAGGAATTGGCCGAGGTCATCGTCGCCGTCGGCCTCGCCCAGAATACCGGGGCGCTGCGGGCGCTTGCCGCCGAAGGCATCCAGAAGGGGCATATGTCGCTTCATGCCCGCAACATCGCCGTTGCGGCCGGCTCCAGCGCGGATGAAATCGAGGAAGTGGTCGCCCGCCTGCGGATGGAAGGCCATGTCCGCATCGACAAGGCCCAGGCGATCCTGGCGGAGATCAGGGGGCGCGGTTGAAACGCCTGTGGAGTGTGCCAGGTGTGACAATGGCGAACGGAAACGTGTTCCCGGCAGATAGAGAGCGGCTTTCCATCCGCTGCGAAATGCGCTTCATCGGAACATGGAGCGTAATTCCGGAGTCGGAGGATTAAATGACTGAACAACTTGATGAACTGGTCAGATGGAAGAGCCGCCGGCCCGGCCCGCTTTCAGGCGTAACCGTGCTCGATATCACGCGCGTCGTCGCCGGCCCGTTCTGCTCGATGCTGCTCGCCGATCTCGGCGCGACCGTGATCAAGGTGGAGCATCCGGACGAGCCCGATTACGCTCGTACCTTCCCGCCCTTCGTCAATTCCGAGGAGGAGCAGTTGAGTGCCTTCTTCACCCAATTCAACCGCAACAAGCTGGGCATCACGCTCAATCTGAAATCGCCCGAGGGCAAGGACCTGCTCCGCAAGCTGGTCGCCAAGGTCGATATTCTCGTGGAGAATTTCCGCCCCGGCACGATGGAAAAGCTCGGCCTCGGCTTCGAGGCGCTCACGTCCGTCAATCCGAGGCTGGTCTACACGGCCATCAGCGGTTTCGGCCGCACCGGCCCGAATTCGTCCAAGCCGGCTTACGACAACACTGGGCAAGCCGCCGGCGGGCTCTGGTCGATGAACGGTTACGCAGATCGTCCCCCGGTTCGCGTTGGCACCATTATCGGCGATCTCTCCGCCTCCCTCTATGCCGCGATCGGCACGATCGCCGCACTCCGCGAAGCTGAACAGACGGGCAAGGGCCAGGTGGTGGACGTGTCGCAGCAGGATTCCGTGCTGACGCTGACCGAGAACGCCGTCGTGCGCTACACGGCGCAGAAGGAAGTCGCCTCGCCGCTCGGCAACGAGCATCCCTTCGTTCGTCCCTACGGCCAGTTCCCGTGCAAGGACGGCTACGTGTTCTTCGGCGGCTATACCGACAAGTTCTGGGCCATCACCTGCGCCATGTTCGGTGAGCCGGACAAGGCGACCGATCCCGAAATCGATTCAATGGAAAAGCGCTTCGATCCGGTCGTAGCGGAAACGAAGGTCAAGCCGCTGCTGGAACGCTGGTTCTCCGCCTATACCAAGGCGGAACTGGAGAACATCGCCGGCGACCAGGTGCCGCTCAGCGCCATCAAGACCATCGCAGAAGTGGTGGAGGACCCGCATATCGCCGCCCGCAACATGATCGTCGAGGTACCGATCGGCGGCAAGTTGATCGGCATGTTCGGCCTCCCGATCAAGCTCTCGGGACGCGAGGAAGAGCCGAACGAGAAGGCGCCCGCGCCGGGCGAGCATAACGGTCTGGTGTTTGCGAAGCTCGCAGGCATCACCGAGGATGAGCTTGAGAAGCTTAAGGCCGCGGGGGCTATCTGATGACGATCGACTACCAGAAGGACGGCGCCCTCGCCACTATCCGCCTTAACCGGCCGGACAAGCTCAACGCGCTGACGCTCGCGATGTATGACGATCTTGGTCGCGCCTTTGCCGAGGCCGGCCGCGACGATGCAGTCAATGTCGTGGTGCTGACCGGCGCCGGCGAGCGTGCCTTCTGCGTCGGCGCCGATCTCACGGAATCCATTCCCGCTTTGGCTAGCGGCCGCTTCGACATCTCCCGCTGGGATCCCGCGCATCTGAAGGTGGAAGGCTTCTACAAGCCGGTGATTGGCGCCATCCGCGGCCTGTGCATCGGCGGCGGCTTCGAGATCATGCTCGCCACAGACATCCGCATCGTCGCCCGCGATTCGCAGTTCCAATTGCCGGAGGCGCACCACGGTTTCGTTCCGGCCGGGGGGACGCTGGTGCGGCTGGTGCGGCAGATCGGCTATGCCCCTGCCATGGAAATCATGCTGACGGCCGAGCGTTTTTCGGCCGCCGAGATGCTGGCACGCGGGGTCGTCAACCGTGTGGTCGATCCCGCCGACGTAGAATCCGCGGCATTCGAACTCGCCCGGCGCATCGCCAGGCTCAGCCCCTCCGCGGTGCAGACGATCAAGGAAGCGGCGCTGACGCTGCAGCACCTGCCACTCAAGGAGGCCTTCCAGCGTGAGGCAGCTCTCGGACAGCGTACCTTCGAAAGCGAGGACGCACGCCGCGGGCTTGCCGCGTTCGCCAGCCGCGGCAAAGGCGAATGACCATGCGTCCCGCAGCAACGATCGTCGAGGTCGGCCCGCGCGACGGGCTGCAGAACGAAAAGCAGATCGTTTCCACCGCCGACAAGCTGGAACTGATCCGCCTGCTGCTCGCCGCAGGGTTCAGCCGGCTGGAAGTGACGGCGTTCGTTTCGCCGCGCTGGGTACCGCAAATGGCGGATCATGAAGCCGTGTTGCGAGGTACTCGACCCGACCCCGGCCTGATCCGCTCCGTTCTCGTCCCCAACGAGCGCGGTGCGCTGGCGGCGCTCGCCGCTGGCGTCGAGGAACTGGCCGTATTCACCAGCGCATCCGAGAGCTTTGCGCAGAAGAACATCAATTGCTCGATCGCGGAAAGCCTGCAGCGCTTCGAGCCGGTCGCGGCCTTGGCAGCTCAGCGCGGCGTGCGGCTTCGGGGCTATGTATCCTGCAGTTTCGAATGCCCTTACGAGGGGCAGGTCACGGCGGAGGCAGCGCTCGACGTGGCGCAGGCCCTGGCGGATCTGGGTTGCAGTGAGATCTCCCTGGCCGACACGATTGGCCGGGCGAAGCCGGACCGGGTGGACGCACTGATGCACATGGCAACCCGCGCTTTCGGCGCCGAAATGCTAGCCTGCCATTTCCACGATACCCATGGCAACGCGCTGAATAACGTCGACGCGGCGCTCGCCCACGGCATCCGTATATTCGATAGCGCCATCGGCGGGCTGGGCGGATGCCCCTACGCGCCGGGATCTGCCGGCAATCTCAGTACCATCCCGCTTGCGGTCCACCTGGAAAATGCCGGCTATTCTACCGGCCTCAAGGTGGCAGCGCTCCAGACAGCGGAGACGTTTGCGCTCAAGTTACGGATGCCCCTCGCCACACGTCCCCAATGACGGCCTGTATGCAAGATGCAAGCTTCTTGCGGCAGAGGGATGGTCTTGGAAGGCAGGAAGCCAACCGCTTCGTAGAAGGCTCGTGCGTCATCGGAAATCGCCTGCACCAGAACGCCGCGAAACCCAGGCGTCTGCGCGGCATTGATCAAGCGCAGCACAGCGGCGCGCACCAACGCCCTGCCGATACCACGCTCCTGATAGGATTGATCAATGGGAAGGCGTCCAAGCACGGCGGCTGGTATCGGATCAGGCATGTTGCGCCGGAAGCGAGCGCATAACGGGCGATGGCGCGGTTGGTCTGGCACACGACGAAGGTATGCAATGCGCCGCCCGCCTGATTGGCACGGGCGCGGCGACGCAGCCAATCATCGAGCTCAGGGACACCGGAATGGAATTCGGCTACAGCGAGGAGTTCTCGGGTGATTTCAGACCTACGACATGATGAGCGCGCCAGCCCGTGCACGTACCAAGGATCGGTGTCATCAGTTTCACGTGCGTATCGATCCGCTCAAGCACCTTCTCGGGAACGACAGCACGCTCTGGCAGCGACCACCAGAACTGGTTCACGCGTTCAACTGTCTCAGTCACCGCTTTGAGGACGGCAGCTTCCGGCAGACGTGCACGATTGGCGAAGGCCTTCCATCGCCGGGCGTTCATTGCCTTGAAGTAACGCTCGCCGGCAAGCGACAATGCCATGGCGTCAGCCGGAATGTAGGGGATCGTCGAGAGCAAGTCGTAGACGGGAGCGAATGTCGGCTTGTCACCTGCGCCGCGATAGATCAGCGACCAATTCTTGAGGTGCATGTCGCCATTACCGGTAATGGCAGCTAAAGCCAGTCGGCGGACGAATTCGAGCGCAGCCGAAGAGGAAACGGCAATGCCGAGTGCAGCGGCGATATCGTGATAGGCTGCGCCTTCATATTTGCGCGAGGGATAGATTCCGAACACCTGAGCGAAGTCCTCGATATGGATCCGCTTGCCGCCAGCGCCGCGATCGAACCGTTTAACGAGCAGGACCTTCCCGTCGGACAGCGTCTTGAATTCCTCCGGGATACCCTCGAATTCCGACTGCTCCACGAGTTCGCGTTCCGGCACGTCCATGCCGATCGCTTCGGCCAAAGCGAGATTGGCATATTCGTTTTCCGACACGCCCGGAAACGCCGTCGACGGAAACTTGGCGATATATAAACCATGCTCGTCCCCCAGCGGCAGGGTCAGCCCGCCACCCTTGCCGGTATTCTTGATGACGGAAAGCTTCATCTGCACGCCGGCGAGAGAGAACCGGGCCTTTGGTTTGGGAAAAGACAGATTGTCAACACGAACATGCGTCCCTTCGCTCGGTGCGACGCGGACAGCACCCGGCAGATCCGACCCGAGAGCTACGAGCAGGTCGAAATCGTTTCCAGCGCGAACACTACCTGCGTGATGCTTTTCCATCGCCTCGCGCAGCTTATCCTCGGGAAGAAGATTGGCGAAAAACGCGGGCAAAGCTCTGGCAACAGGCTTGGGATCCTTGCGCAGCCCTCCGGTTGCCGCGCGGAAAGACAGGCTGAGCACAGGGAAACCACCCGTCGCACGATAGCTATCCTCGAAGCTGAACGCATTGAAATCGCCGGGGGTCCGGACAATCGTGCCAACCTTCAGATCGTTCAGCAGAACCTCAAGCGATGAGATTGATCTTGGATCGAGATATGCTTCAGGCATCGGCATCACCACCGGGGGTGGGGACGAAGGCGGGCAAGTCATCGTCGTCATCAGGCGGTTGCAGCAGAGCATCGACCGCTGGGACGATGGCCTGCGGGATGAGCATCAGTTCGAGACCGAGCGCGCGAGCAATGTTGATCAGGGTCGTCGTGCGGGCCGCGGCGTTCCCTGTCTCAATCTCGCGATACCGCGGACGCGATATGCCCGCCAGGTCGGCAACCTGCTCTTGAGTAAGTCTCAAGCCTTTGCGCGCCGTCTTCAACAGCTGACCGATTTCCAGCAGAGCCTCTGACTCAGCCGTCATTTGACCCTAAACCTATCATGATGAGAGGAATGATATGTATAGATATCTTTCGCCGTTCATCTAGTCAAGGTCATTGATATGTAAAGAGATCATTTTGAAGAGTCATGATCTGTTTGCGAATCTCTTAGTGGCAATGCTAAAATGCTAAAGGAGAGCGAGAGCCGCGGCTGGCGGCGGGATCGCCGCTGGCAAAAAGGTTATGTCATGGCTTGAGGAACAAGTCCCTCGGTGAAATAGGAAACGATCCGTTCGGTCCCCCGTGAACTTCGGGGGGACACTTTCCTGCAAGCGGTGCGATCTGAGCCTTCATCGGCAAAACTCCCTTATCAATTCCCCGCCTAAATCATGCGGCTGACTGACAGGATATGGGTTTTGGGACACTGTCAGCAATGCACGACATTCCGGTAGCTGCACAGTTCCGAGGAAGCTCCTGAAACAGCAGATCTACGGTCTTGGGAACGGATTTCGGCCAAAGAAACACCATGAGGAACCCGTGGTTTCCAAGGCCGACCGCGTGATGGAGGAAATCAGTGTCCACCAGACCGCTTCCGATCGCATCAAGACGATCGATGACAGCGTGCCGAAGACCGAGATCGACGAAGCCGTCCTTGCGCGACTTGACAGCGTCTGGGAGATCGGTTCCAGGGAAGTATCTGTCATACGTCTGGCGTAGGTGGGATTTTGCCGGCGGCAGCCGATCGACAGCATCCGGCAGTTTCTTCGAGAACCTGCGCAACACTATTTCTTCCGAAAGGTCAGTTTTCGCTGCCACATCACGAAGGATATCGGCGTCGAGTGCGGCAGACAATTCGCCACCATGATGGCCTCATTGGCGCCGCGCTTAACAAAAATTCTGCGGTCGGCATGGTACAGTCATGGGCACCAAAAGAGCAAATCGCGAACCTACGGTTGGCTGCTTCGAGTAATTTTCAGCAGAAAATCTACGACGGCTCTTACCTTCGCGGGTGTGCGGCGATTGGCGGGGAAGACGATGGCGATTGGGTCTGCCTCTATCTCATATTCCTCCAACAGAGGCAAAAGCAGGCCGCGTTGCACTTCCTCGCGGAACAACCACCACGTTGCTTGGGAAATGCCGAGACCGGTCACTGCGGCCTGCCTTAGGATGTCGCCGCTGTCGGTAATGAGACCACCGGACACCCGAACCACCTCGTCACCGCCGTCCTTGCCGCGGAAATGCCAGTTGGGACCAAACGCGCCGGTGATGCAATTGTGCAGGACCAGATCGGCCGGCCTCTCAGGCTTGCCGTATCGATCAATATAGCTCGGGGCAGCGACCGTCTTTTGGGCACCCCTGACAAGGATTCGATTGATCAGCCGGGAATCGGAAAGCCGTCCGGAATGTACGACGAGGTCGAACCCCCCTTCGATCGGATTGGCCGTCTGGCTCTTGAGGCAGAGGTCGAGAACAACATTCGGATAACGTTCGTAGAACTCGGGCAGCGCCGGAATGACCGTCATGCGGCCGAACGACGGCGGCAGCGCGATCCGCACCTGCCCGCTCGGTGCGATATTGGCTTCCCGGATCGCCCCCTCCGCTTCATCGAGATCGATCAGAATCTGCCGGCAGCGCTCGTAATATTCGGCGCCGTATTCCGTAAGGTGCATCCGCCGCGTCGTCCTGTGCAGAAGCTGAACGCCGAGACCTTCCTCAAGTCGCGTCACGCTTTTGGTTACCGCCGATGTGGAGGAGGAAAGCGCCTTGGCCGCCGCGGTGAAACCGCCGAGTTCAGCCACCCGTACGAACGACAAAATGTCCTGGAACCTGTTCACGTCGATCGTTCACTGCCGCATATTGTGCTTTTTGGCGCGCTGTTAATCAGGAGCTTACGGATTGGATGGGCGATCGCAAGCTGAAATGTCGAAGCAGCAATTTGCATGCCACCCAGCCAACCGGCCTCGACGGTCTTTCGGAAAATGATTTTTTCCAAAACTGTGTATTCCCCTTCGCCTCAAGCTGGGAACACTAGCGCCAAGGATGCCAAAAGGCGCCGGGGAACGCATCGACTGGAAGATCTGTGCCGGGATACTGGTTCGATAACGCCATATGCTTGACGGAAAAGGCCGGCCATTTCGAGGCGGGACGGCTTTCCATCGAGGTCGTCGGCGGCAGCATCGTTGCGCTTCATCCCCCCGGTGGGCCGTCCCCTCCCGGGCGGAAAATCATCGATGCTTCCGGCCTGATCGCCGTACCTGGCTTCGTCAATTGCCATAGCCACTCCCCGGACAATCTTGCGCGCGGAGCCGCCGCCGATCTTCCGCTCGAACTTTGGTCTCTCACGTCTTCCGCTCTACGGGAAAAACGCAGCCATCGAGAAATCTACGTCTCGACCATGCTGGGCGCGATCGAGATGATGCGGTCGGGAACGACCGCGGTCCTCGACCATGTCCGCATCTCACCCGATATCGACGGAGAAGCTCTTGATGCGGTCGCCTCAGCCTGGCTGGACAGCGGCATGCGGGTGGTGATCGCCCCGATCGTTTCAGACAAGAGCGTCATCGAAACGCTTCCTTTTGACGAGGATGACCTTGCCGGGCTCGATCTTTCCGCCTATGGCGGCCGCGCGCCGCTATCTGCCAAGCAACAGATGGTGGTCGTGGAAGCCTTCTTCCGTCGCTGGCACGGAGAAGCGGATGGATTGATCAGCGTCGGGATCGGCCCCTCCGGTCCGCAACGATGCTCGGACGAACTCCTCGCGGCCGCGGCCGATTTCAGCCGGCGATACGACACCATCCTGCACACGCACGTGCTTGAGACGAGGCTGCAGAGGGAAATGGGCTTCAAGCTCTATGGCCGCGGCATGATCGCCCATCTCGCCGGTCTCGGTCTGCTGACGCGGCGTACCAATCTCGTCCACTCTATCTGGCTGGAGGCCGACGATATCGAGCGGATCGCTGCCGCCGACGCCACCGTCATCCACAATCCCGTTTCCAATGCGCGCCTGGGCAGCGGCCACTGTCGGCTTTCCGAGCTGTTGAAAGAAAACATCCGCGTTGGTCTCGGCACGGACAGCGCCTGCTGCAATGACGGCGCCAATCTCATCGAAACGATGAAATGGGCGGCACTCCTGCATAATCTACGTTCCGACGACGAGAAGACCTGGGTCGGTCCGCAGACCGCTCTACGCTTGGGGACGTTGGGCGGGGCCGATGCCATCGGCTTGGCCGACACAGGCCGGCTCGCCGCTGGATGTGCCGCCGACATCACCTTCTTCCGTTCCCAGGCTCCGGCATTCCAGCCGCTGAACGATACCGTCCGCCAGCTCGTCCTTTCCGAAAGCGGGAGCGCGATCGACAGCGTCATGATCGGCGGCCGGATCGTTGCGTCCGGCGGCCGCTGCACGACCATCGACGAAGCAGCGATCTGGGAGGAGGCGCAAGCCTTCGCAGACCGGCGGCGTATCGACGGCATCGCCGCTCAGGCTGCGATCCACGCTCTGGAAAAACCGATCCGCAGGATGCGACAGCGGTACGGCAGGCTGTGGGCCGCCGGAGAATGCGCATGTCGGTGACCTCACCTCTTGCCTGGACGAAGCGACCGCTGCGCTTCTGCCAGCACCTCCTGCGCGAGACCGATGCCGTAAAATCGAGCATCGGCCAGTTGATCGACGAGATCAGAAGCGTCGGCGCCAATGCATGCATCGTCATGGGCGGCGGCTTTTCCGCCTGGTATCCGACCCAACTCATGTCCCAGACGGTCAACCCGCACCTCAAAGGCGATTTCCTCGGCAACTTCCTCAAGGCAGCCAAGGCGGAAAATATCCGGGTACTGGTAAGGATGGATATCTCCAAGGGCCGCGAAGGCATGGAGGAAAAACTTCCGGGTTGGTTCGTCCGCAAGCCGGATGGCGCCATCAGCAGCGTCTGGGCCATGCCGCAGATCTGCGCCACCGGTCCCTTCTGGCAAACCGAAGTCTTCTCGATCCTCGACGAAATCCTTGGCCGCTATCCCGCTGCAGACGGCTTCTTCTTCAACTACCTCCATGTGCCACGCTGCCATTGCGAGCGTTGCCAGGCCATCGTCAAGGCGGCGACCGGCAGGCCGGTTCCCCAACCGGATCGCCGCGAACCGGCCTACGAAGCATGGCGGCAGAGCTTCCTTGCAGACTACATGGGTCGGGTCCGCCGCCATGTTCAAGGACGCAATCCCGGCGCGGCGATCGTGCCCTATCATCACGTCCATGACGGCTGGGATATCCGGCGCATGGCTGAGGTCAGCGACATCATCGGCTCGCAGGTCTCCAATCCCGTCATGCCGAACCCGATCGATCCGCAGCCTATCTGGAATCTCTGGGCTGCCGAGGAGGCGCTGACGGCACGTGCCCTCAAGCCTGATCATCCGCCGCTCCTGATCCAGACGACGTCGGAAGTCTTCGCCAGCCGCCAGTCGGCTATGCCGGATGCGCGGCTGGTTCACAACCTCATCCAGGCTGCCGCGCATGGCGCGAGCACCGCGCCCGCAGTCAACGGCCTTCTCAATGACGAAGACGCGCGCTTCGTGCCGGGATTGCGAAAATTCGGCGCCTATCTTGAGAAAAACGTCCGCTGGTATGAAGGCCTGGCGAGCCTCGCCCGGATCGCGGTCCTCCGTTCGGAAGACAGCAGACTCTGGGGCGAGGATGCCGGCCGCATGGCCGGCGCTGACGATTACAGCGGACATGTCGCGGAATTCCGAGGCGTCTGCGAAATGCTCTCCGACCTTCGCCACCCCTTCGACACCGTCGTCTCGCCGGGCCTCGGGCTGACGGACCTGGAGCGCTTCGACCTCGTCCTCCTGCCGGCTGCAAGCTGCCTGTCCGATGCCGATGCGGCGGTTATCGACGCCTATGTCGAACAAGGCGGGAAGATCATCGCCACGGCCGATCTGGCAGCAGCGAACGAGACCGGGGAAGGGCGCAATACCCCTGCCCTGCGCTGCCTGCCGGCTCTGCCGGGCGGGGCCCGGTCGGCTGTCGGGGCCTATTTTGCCCTCGGCCGAGCGGACTTGAGGAAAATCGTCGGCGGTATCCGGCATATTCCAGCCGCCGGTCCGTTCTGGGCGCCCTTCGGCGAAGGCGAAACGCAAGATGACCTGCGGATCATCGGCCCCTTCGCCAACAACGCTCCGGAATTCACGACCGTCGAAGGCAGTGGCAAGGAACCCGGCCTGATCGAACGCAGGTTCGTAAAGGGCCTGGCAACATGGCTGCCCTGGCGGATCGGCGCGCTCTATCACCGGTATTCGATGCCCGAATATCGCCTGATCCTCGGCACTCTGGTCGAAAGCAAGATCGGCGCCCCAGCTGTCCACACGACGGCATCGAGCGGCGTGGAGACCATTCTCTACGGTCACCCGGACGGCATGGTCCTGCATCTTTTGAACGCCGCGGCCCCGCAGACCAAGGGACTCACCGAACTGACGCCGCTCGCCGGCTTCGAAGTCGCCGTCGAAACGGACGCCGATATCGCGCTTTCACTGCACGACGACACGGAACTGCCCGTCACAAGGGCAGGCAAAATGATGGTCCTGCGCATCGAGCGCCTGGATCACTTTGCGGCCATGGCTCTGGTAAAGGGTCAGGCCGGGAGGAAGAAGGCTTGAGGAAAACGACCGATCCATTCCGATGGCTGCATGCCGTCGAAGAACAGAAAAGGGTGAACAGATGAGAGATATCCTGAGACGACATTTCGTGGTCGGCGCGCTGGGCGCCGCAACGCTCGCACTTCTTCCGCTCAGCGCCGCAGCCCAGAACGCCTCGACGATCGTGGTTGCCCAGGCGGCCGACGCTTATTCGATGGATCCCGCCAAGCATTCCGCCTTCCCGACGGCCAACATCCTTTTCCAGATCTACGACGGCCTCGTCAGCCAGGACGAAAAGGGCGACATCGTCCCCGCGCTGGCGACGTCCTGGAGCAATCCGGACCCGCTGACCTGGCGCTTCAAGCTGCGCGAGGGCGTGAAATTCCACAATGGCGAGCCCTTGAACGCCGCAGCGGTCAAATTCACGTTCGACCGGGCGCTCGATCCGAATTTCAAGGCACCCTATTATTCGCGTATCTCCCAGATCAAGTCCGTAACGATCGTCGACGACTACACGGTCGACATCAAGACGGATAAGCCGTTCCCGACCATGCTGCTGTCGCTCTACGAGGCAAGCTTTCCGGCGCTGATCGTGCCGCCGTCCTACACCGCGCAGAACAGCGGAGCAGACCTCGCCGCCAAGCCGGTCGGCACTGGCCCTTATCGTTTTGTCGAATGGAAGAAGGACGAACACGTCGTGCTCGAAGCCAACCCGGACTACTGGGGTGGCAAGCCGGCGATCGCCAAGGTCGTCTTCCGTCCGATCAAGGAGACACGCACGCGCATCGCCGAGCTGAAGAGTGGGGGCGTCGACATCGCCGTCGACGTGCCGCCGGAAGACATGGCATCGCTTGAAGGCGGCGATACGAAGATTGCGACGGTCGCCAGCGACTCGCTTTATTTCCTCGCCTTCGACACGACCCGCGACACCCCCTTGAAGGACAAGCGTGTCCGGCAGGCGATCAACTACGCGGTGGATGTCGATGCCATCCAGCAGGCGCTCCTGAACGGCATGGGCACCCGTATCGCGCTGACCCTGCCCGCCAATGCCTTCGGCTACGATCCGGCCTGGAAGCCCTATCCCTACGATCCAGCCAAGGCCAAGGCGCTTTTGGCGGAAGCAGGTTATGCGGACGGGTTCACGGTCCCGCTGATGACACGCAAGGGCCGCTACATGAAGGACAGCGAGATCGTCGAAGCGACCGCCGGCTTCCTCGCCAAGGTCGGCATCAAGGTCGATATCCAGTATCTCGAGCCGGGCGTTTGGGGTCAGATCTCGGAAAAGAAGGGCCGCGAGGGCATCACCTTCCCCGGCTGGAGCGGCCGCGATCCGAACCTCGTCTGGCAGCCCTTGCTGCGCACCGACCAATACCAGAGCTACTACAGCAATCCTGAATTGGACGCGCTGCTCGATGCCGGGGCCGGCACAATCGACCAGGCGGAACGCAAGTCGATCTACGAGAAAGCAGCCGCCATCATCAAAGACGATGCGCCGCACCTGCCGATGATCCAGCCGCCGCTGATCTACGGTCTCGATGCCAAGCTTAGCTGGGTGCCGCGCCCGGACGGCATGATCAACCTGCGCAAGGCGCATTTCTGACAGAACCGGCATCGGCGGCCGGCATCGGACCCGGCCGCGGATGACAATTTTTCGACGGAGCGAAGCAGGTTTTGGCCAATTTCCTGATATCCCGACTGCTCTATGCCACGGTGGTGCTGCTTGGCGTGTCGGCCGCCGTGTTTTTCCTGATCCGGATCGGCGGTGATCCTTCCGCGCTCTTCCTTCCGCCCGAAGCCTCGATCGAGGACATCCAGCGCTTCCGGCACCTCATGGGCTTCGACCGGCCGCTGATCATCCAGTACTGGGATTTCCTGAGCCGCGCCCTCCGCGGTGACTTCGGCATGTCGCTCCGCTACGAGCAACCGGCGATGCAACTCGTCCTTGAGCGTGTGCCGGCAACGCTCCAGCTCGGCGGCGCGGCCTTCCTACTGTCGATCGCCCTCGCCCTTCCTCTGGCGATCCTCGCCGCTGCCAACCGCGGCTCGATCATCGACCGGGCAAGCCTGCTGATCTCCCTGATCGGCCAGAGCTTTCCGGCTTTCTGGCTGGCGATCATGCTGATCTTGCTTTTCTCCGAAACTTTCCAGGTTCTGCCGCCTTCCGGCCGCGGAAACTGGCAGAACCTCGTCATGCCGGCGATCGTGCTCGCCACCTATTCGACGGCCATCATCACCCGCCTTCTGCGTTCGTCCATGATCGAGGTATTGCAGTCGGACTATGTCCGCACCGCTCGCGGCAAGGGCGTGCGCGAAAGCCGCATCATTCTCTCCCATGCACTGCGTAATGCGGCGATCCCGACGCTGACGGTGATCGGTCTGCAGATCGGCGCCCTCCTCGGCGGCGCGGTCATCACCGAAGAGGTTTTTGCCTATCCCGGCATCGGCCGGTTGGCCATTCAGGCGATCGCAAACCGCGACTTCACCGTGGTCCAGGCCTTCGTGCTGTTCATGGCCGCCGTCATCGTCACCATCAACCTTCTCGTCGACCTGTCCTACGGCCTGCTCGACCCACGTTTGAGGAGAAGCAAATGATGGCTTTCCTCAAGCGATATGCGGCAAGCCAATTGGCGACCGGCGGTCTCGTTATCGTCGTCGTCGCGCTTTTGGCCGCTCTCCTCGGCCCCTGGCTCGTGCCCCACGATCCAAGCGCGCAGGACATCCTGCAGCGACTGAAGCCGCCGTTGTGGCAGGGGTCGGAAGGCATCCACCTGTTCGGAACGGATGCACTCGGCCGCGACATCTTCAGCCGCATCGTCGTTGGCGCCCGCGTCTCCATGCTGGTCGGCGTCAGTTCCGTAGTGATTTCCGGCGCCGTCGGCGTCACCTTCGGCCTCATCGCCGGCTACGAGGACAAATATGCCGGTCGCGTGCTGATGATGCTGACCGACATCCAGCTTGCCATTCCATTTCTCGTCCTGGCGCTGGCCGTCGCCGCCGTCGTCGGGCCGAGCCTGTGGAACATCATCGCCATCCTCGGGCTGACCAACTGGGTGCAGTACGCCCGCGTGGTGCGCGCCGAATGCCTGGTGCTGCGCGAACGCGAATTCATCCAGGCGGCGCACATAATGGGTATTTCCTCGCTCCATATCCTGACGCGCCACCTGCTGCCCAACGTCATGTCCTCGGTCATCGTCATCTCCAGCCTGCTGGTCGCCAAGATGATCCTGTTCGAATCCTCGCTGAGCTTCCTTGGCCTCGGCGTTCCACCGGAAACGCCGACCTGGGGCACGATGATTTCCGAGGGGCGCAATTATATCGGCAATGCCTGGTGGGTTGCCACCATTCCGGGCTTTGCGATCTTCGTCACCGTTGTCGGCACCAACCTCGTCGGCGACCGGCTGCGCGACCTGCTCGATCCGCGCCTTCGGCAGATGGAGGGTTGAGGCTATGCCGAACCTGGCTTCATACGACGTTCTGATGCCCGGCTTTCCAGGCCGCGGTTCACGCGGTTTCCTCGGATGGAGCACCATCCTGCTGCTGAAGACCCGCGATGGCTATGCGCTTTTCGACACCGGCGGCAGCGGCGACCGGCCGGGCCTCATGGCGGCGCTCGCCGAACGCGGCATCGAGCGGCAGGATATCCGTACCGTCATCCTGTCTCACCTGCATTTCGACCACATGGCCAATGCCGAGTGTTTTCCGAAAGCGGAGATCGTGCTGCACGAAAGCGAATTCGCCTATGTGCAGGATCATATGAACGACGATCCAGCCATTTCGCGCTTCCAGGTCGAGGGCCTGCTGCGCAGTCCGCAACTCACCCTGGTCTCCGGCGAGCTGGAGGTGCTGCCCGGCATCAGGATGATCCGCACGGCGGGCCATAGCGGCGGCCATGTCTCGCTGGTGATGACGGTCGCCGGAAAAACGACGGTGCTCGCGCAGGATGCGATCAAGCATCGCGGCGAGATCGAAAGCGGCGTCTCCGCCGGCGCCTTCGACGAAGAGGCGGCGCGCGCCAGCATTCGCCGCATCGTCGCCATGGCCGATGTCATCGTTCCCGGCCACGACGGTCCGCTCACCATGGAGAACGGCTGCATTGTCGCCGCGTCTTCCGTTTCGGTCGAGATCAGCCTGACGCTCGACGGCCGTCGTTTTTCGCTGGAGGTCTGAGCATGCTGACGCTGCTGCATAATATTTTTCTCTGCACCGGCCTGCCCGGCGGCTTTCACAAGGACGGCGCCGTCCTCATTCGCGGCAGCAAGATCGTCTGGGCGGGCCCGCTGGCCGAGATGCCGCCACAGCCGGAATTCACGGCGCGCAAGGATCTCGGCGGCCGCGTCGTTATCCCCGGCCTTGTCAACACGCACGCGCATGGCGGCCTTTCGACCCATCGCGGCTGCTGCGACGAGGGCGATCTCTTCGAATGGGCGGCGGCGCTCGCGCCTCATACCTCCCCCCTCACGGTCGAGGACAATCGGCGCGGCTGCTACCTTGCCGTCATGGACATGGTGAGGAACGGCATCACGACGGCCTGCGACTGCACCCGTTACGGCGCCGGCGTCTTCGCCTTAGTGGCAAGCGAAATCGGCATGCGATCGCTGAGCGGCGCGCTCGCCAACTCGCCGGAACTGCGCCGCAACGGCCGGCCGAACTGGCCGCTGGCACTGGAGGAAACCACCGAAGCGATCGAAATGCACAAGGGCAATGGCCTCTGCCGCTTCTATCTTGGCGGCCATTCGCCCTATAGCTGCACACCTGCCTTGCTCAAGGAGATCAAGCGGGAGGCCGACCGCCTCGACCTGCCCTTCGTCATCCATGTCGCGGAAAACCGACGCGAGAACGAGATGGTGATGGAGCAATACGGCCAGTCGCCGACCGCCTGGCTCGATGGCCTCGGCGTGCTCGACAGCCGTGCCGTGCTCGCTCACTGCGTCTGGGTCGACGAGAACGACATGGACATTCTCGCAAGCACCGGCGCCGGCGTCGCCCACAATCCGGCGAGCAATGCCAAGCTCGCGAGCGGCGTCGCGCCCGTGCCGGAGCTGCGTAAGCGCGGCGTGCCCGTGGGGCTGGGCACCGACAGCACGCTCAGCAACAACTGCCTCGATCTCTTCCAGGAAATGAAGCTCTCAGTGCTCCTGCAGCGCGCCACGAGCCTGGACGGAAAGATCATGGGAGCGCAAGACGCCTTCACCATGGCGACGCTGGAAGGCGCCCGCGTCCTCAACTGGGATGCCGAGATCGGCAGTCTGGAAGCGGGCAAGCAGGCCGATCTGGTCATCCTCGATCTCAGCCATCCGCTGGGACTGACCGCCGAGCGCGTCCTTTCCGACATCGTCTACCATGCCGGTCCTCAGCACGTGCGCGGCGTCATGGTGGCCGGCAGCATGATCTTCGAGGACGGCCGGTTGCTCAATGTCGACGAGCCGGCCATCCGCCACTCCATCCACGAATACTACAGACATCACGGGTAAAGGACCAAGACCATGACGGACGCACCTGTCGGGCTCATCACCAGCGCAGCCTCCGACAACCTTCTAAAAGACCGCCGCCTAGAAACGGTCCCCACGCCCTGGGGCGGAGCCCCGGTGCTGATCGGCAGCATCGGCGGACGGCAGGCTGCCGTCATCCTTCGCTACGGCGAAAAGCTGACGCTGCCCAGCCACAAGATCAACTATCATGCCAATATCTGGGCCTTGCGCGAGCTCGGGGTCGAGTCGGTAATTTCCCAGAACGCCATCGGCTCGGTCAATCCGGCGATCCGGCCGGGCGATATCGTCATTTCTGACGATTTTCTCGACAAGACGAAGGCCCGGGCACAATCGCTCTTCGATGAGAGCGAATGCTGGGTGCGCGTCGATTTCACGGATCCTTTCTGCCCGAGGTTGCGCGCCGACCTCATCGCCGCTGCCAACAAGCACAGCAACCGGGTGATCGAGCGCGGCACCTTCGTCTGCACTGAAGGTCCGCGCTTTGAGACGCCGGCGGAGATCCGCGCCTATGCCCGGGACGGCGGAGACATCGTTGGAACGCCGCTGGTGCCGGAAGTGATCTTCGCCCGGGAAGCGGAGATGTGCTTTGCCTCGATCGCCCCCGTCATCAACTTCGGCGCCGGCATGGCACCTGCTGTGGTCCATTTCGGTCCCGGAAGCATGAATGAGATCTACTACAAGGAAGGCCTGCATGATCTGATCGAGAAGACGCTGATCGACGCGATCTCCGGCATTTCTCCGGAACGGGCCTGCAATTGCGGCCACGCCCTCGACGGCGGCTTTCACGGCCATCCGCCGGCGTGGCTCAAGCGACGCGCTTAATCATGCCTCAGGCTGCTCTGCCATAGGTCCTGAGTATGCAAGCCGGCCCCGTGCTTTCCGTTGGCAATCTCTCCACCTCGTTCGCGTGAACGACGAGGAAGATGAACACCTCGGGAGCAGCGCAGGTTTCAACGACGCTGCCGAAAGCGGCATTCCGTTCCTCGTTTCCATGCCACCAACGATCTCCTGGGATTGATTTGTGAACGCTCACCGGTAGCTTGAAGATTTGCAACATAGCCCGCTAAGCGCGGCTGAGACGGAAGAAATAGAGACGATTGTCGCCTTCGAGGGCCATGGCGCCGATCACCGTCTCCTCGTCGAATTGTCGAAAATAATCCGTGATCGGCTGGCGATCATAGATCATTGCCGCGCTCACCTTTCCGCGAAACGATCGCGGCGTCAGCGCGGCAATCGGCGCTGTCGCTCGCAATCCCTTCTGCAGATAAGTAAACCAGTTCCGGGCGATCCTGGTGCGGCCAAAGCGGGGGAAGCGGAATGCCAGCTTGAGCGGTATCAGACCGGGATCGATGGGCACGAGCCTCCGCGGCTCCATTTGAAATAAAAGAGCGTCGGCTCGCAGATCGGGATTGAAGCGCTTGCCGTACCATCCGAGATTCTCGAGGATGCCATCGAGCGGATGTCCTGTCATGATCCCGCAGCCTTTCCAAAGGCCAATCAATTCATCTGGCATGACGGGCGGCAGATCGTCGAAGAACCGCAATGCCTCATCCTGGGAGGAGAAGCTGAACGGTTTGTGCGGAGTGATTATGCCGCTATCGGCTGTCAACCGGCGCCTCCGACCGGCGTCGTCACCTTGCCCGTTCCCTGACATTGGGGACATGTCTCTCCGCCGACCTTGCCCGTTCCATTGCAGCGCCGGCAGGTATTCTCGGCGGCAAAAGGCGTGCCTTTCGGCACGGCATCGGTGTTCTTGTTGCCTTGCTGCTTCGGTATGTGAGGTCTCATCTTCCGGGCCCCGTTTGATATAGACTTTGTCCGAAGCCGAACGGCCCGAGAGATGTGATGTTCCAACCGAGCCAGGGTAATCTGGCTTGCGCCCACCCGCCAACGACCGATTGCGCGTGACCAGCCTCCAGATTCAGGGGAAACTGATGTCCTCTGGGATGAAGCCGCCGATCTGGCGTTTCCACAGGCGGGCAAACAGCCCATCCCGTTCGACCAGTTCGTCGGGTCTGCCTTCCTCCATGACACGCCCGTGGTCGAGCACAACGATCCGATCCATGCTGGCGATGGTCGACAGGCGATGGGCGATGGCGATGACGGTTTTTCCTTCCATCATGAAGTTCAGCCGTTCCTGGATGGCGGCTTCGGATTCGCTGTCGAGCGCCGAGGTTGCTTCGTCGAGCACAAGGATCGGTGCGTTCTTCAGGAGCACGCGGGCGATCGCCACGCGCTGGCGCTGGCCGCCCGAGAGCTTGATGCCGCGGTCGCCGACGAAAGCCTCGTAGCCTTTTCGGCCTTCGCTATCGGTCAGATCGGCGATGAAGGCTTCGGCCTTTGCCATCTTTGCGACGCTTTCGATCTCCTCCTGTGTCGCCTCCGGCCGGCCGTAGCGGATATTATCGCCGACCGAGCGGTGCAGCAGCGCCACATCCTGGGCAATGACGCCGATGGCGCGGCGCAGACTCGCCTGGGTGACGGCGCGGATATCTTGGCCGTCGATAAGGATCGCGCCGTCCTTGATGTCGTAGAAGCGCAGAAGCAGGTTTGCGAGCGTGGTCTTGCCAGCGCCGGAGAGGCCGACAAGGCCGACTTTTTCGCCCGGACGGACCGTCAGCGAGAGCTTGTCGATGACGGGCTTGCCCGCCTTGTAGGCAAACTGGACATTGTGGAAGCGGATTTCGCCGCCTGTCACCGCAAGTTCCTGCGCGTCCGGCCGGTCGGTAATGGTGGGCGGCGTCGTCATGACCGGCATGGCGTCCTTGATGGTGCCGATTGCCCGGAAGATCTGCTCGCCCATCTGCAGGAAGGTGAAAGTGTGACCGGACAACCGCGTGAGGATATAGGCCGCGCCGGTGAATTCGCCGATCGTGACGAAACCCTCGACGAGACCTGTAAAGCCAATCGACAGCACCGACAGCCAGTGCAGCATGTTGAGGACGACGACGGTCAGTTCCGCTGTGCGATAGATACGTTGCTCGTTCTGTTGCGTCTTGATCGCCTTGGCGATAATGCCGCGGATGGCGCCGGCTTCGCTGTCTTCTGCGGCGAACTGTTTGATCATCTGCATATTGGCGTAGAGATCGGTGATGGCACCGGAAATCAGGCCGCGCTGCTTGGCGGAGCGGCGCGAGCGTTCGGTAAAGATCGGCGCCAGTCTGATGGCAAGCAGGACGTTGAGCGTAATCCAGATGACGGTCGGCACCGCGAGCGGCCAGGATAGGGTCGAAAGCAGGATAACGGAACCTACCATCTGCATCAGGAAGCGCGGGATGGACTGGAAAGCGGAAATGATCTGCTGCTGCACGGATGAGGCCACCTGCGACAAGCGTGCGGCGACCTGACCGGCATAGAGATCGTGGAAAAACGCTAGATCCTGCCGCTCCACTGCCTTGTGCCCCTGCCACTGTATGGCAGCCGGCATGCCGATCCCGAGCGTATGCGAGGTTAGCGTGTTTACGAGGAACGAGGTGATAGGTATGCCCGGAAAGAGCAGCAGGCCGAGGAACGTCATGAGCCGCCATTCGCTTAGGAGGAAGGCGGACGCGCCTTGTTGCGTCACGCCGTCGACAATGATCGAGAGCCCCCAGACGATGGTTAGACTCATGACCTCGTTCGCCATGGTGCAAAGCGCCAGTGCAATCAGCACGCCGCGGAACATCGAAATGAAATGCAGGAGCACCGTCACCGGTCCCTTGGACGGCAGCGGCCGGTAGGGGATATCGAGCGGCCGGATCAATATTTCGAAGGGACGGTAAATCGCATCTGAAATTGACATCGGCCGCTCGGGTCAAGATGGGAAAGGGATTCGCGGACTCAGCTACCACGTTGCATCATCTTTCCGCAGCAAACTTTCAATTTAGAGCTCCTTGGCAAGATACGAAATCAAGGTCGGGAAAGCCGGATATCCAGGAAGCTCCAGCCGACCACGAGAGCGCACTTCCGACAGCACAAAGGCTGTTCGAGCGACATTGATTGGCCCATGATGCGGGTAACCCTGAAAACAGTGCCGCAAGCGCAAAGGGTGCGATCAACAGCACTTTCATCATCGATGAGCCGTGCTTCAACCGTCCGCTAAAAGGCCGATCGAGCCTGCTCAGCGGATGCTGAACGTGTTTTGAACACAAAGATGACCGATAAGACAATCCGTTGGCATTGCTGATAAGCGCTGGAATGAATTCGCCGCTCGCAATCGCCCATCGTTTTCTAACTTTTGACCACGGATGCACTGGCACTGGTGGGTAGGCGATGATGAGGAAGGTCGGTGCGATTTCGCTCCGGCCTTTTTTGTTGCCATACAGCCTTTCCACCGTCTTGAACGCAATAACGTCCCCAGGATCGACACGAGGAAGCAATGACGGGCAACCCGTTTGATCGCAGTTATGGCACGGCTGTAAATCAGATGCGGTTCATCCTGATCGCGCCTTGGGATCATCATCAGGCTCTTGTCTGGCTTGGACGGAGGCGATTGAACAATCGTCCTGAAGCGCACGGGAATTATCGAAACGCGAGACGGAACAAATATTCCTGCTGATCAAGCTTCACAGCGGGCCACCCGTAAACGATCAATTCGGTAATTACCTATTGTATTTCTCTTTACTTTTGCGCTTCCTATGCGGACAGCGGAGGAAACCGAGTGCCAGTAGAGGTCGTGCCCAACGCAGGCGACACGTCCGCCGATCCGGAATTCGGACCATGGCTCGCCCAGGCTTCGATCCTGATCGTCGATGACGAGCCCGGCATGCGAAATTTCCTGATGCGGACGCTCGGGCCGCGCTGCAAGCGCATCGAGGAAGCCGCCGATACCGAGGAAGCGGCCCGCAAGCTCGATCATCATCATTTCGACGTGGTGATCCTCGACAATGTCATGCCACGCAAGAACGGTGTCGAGTGGTTGGCCGAACAGCGGGCGATCGGCTTCTTTGCCGATGCCATCCTGATCACAGCCTATGCCGACCTTGATACCGCGATCCAGGCTTTGCGCGCCGGCGTTGTGGATTTCGTCTTGAAGCCTTTCCGATCGAACCAGATCCTCAATGCCGTCGCGCGCTGTCTCGACCGAATTCGCCTGCAGCGCGAGAACTACGTGCTGCGCCACGAACTGAAAGCCACGTCCGACCACATCCTCCTGCGGGAGCGGCTGATCGGCGAATCAGCGGCTATCCGACGGGTGCGCGAAACCATCGCACGGGTGGCGCCGTTGCCGACATCGGTGCTGCTGACGGGCCATTCCGGCACCGGCAAGGAAGTGGCGGCCCGCTCGCTTCACGCGCTTTCCGATCGTGCCGCAAAGCCGTTCGTCCCAATCAATTGCGGCGCCGTTCCCCCAGACATGATCGAGAGTGAGCTCTTCGGCCACTTGAAAGGCGCCTTCACGGGGGCTGCCCGCGACCGCGACGGGCTTTTCCTGCATGCTCAGGGCGGCACGCTGTTCCTGGACGAGATCAGCGAACTGCCGGTCGCGACCCAGAGCAAGCTGTTGCGTGTGCTCGAGGACCGCAGGGTGCGGCCGGTCGGTTCGGAACGCGAGGCGCCGGTCGATCTTCGTTTCATCTTCGCCACAAATGCCGAGCTTGAAAATCAGGTGCAGGCAGGCCGTTTTCGCGCCGATCTCTTCTTCCGCATCAATGTCATGCAAATTCATCTCCCGCCGCTGCGGGAGCGCGAAGGCGATGCGATCGAACTCGCCAACCTGTTCATGATGAAGCTTTCGTCGCAGCTCGGCATGCCTCCGGTTCCGATTGATGAAGCAATACGGCGCGCGCTGTCCACCTATGACTGGCCGGGCAATGTGCGGGAATTGCGCAATCTGATCGAACGCACCCTGATCCTCGGCCGTTTTCCCGACAGTTTCGGCGCTTCGATCGCCGGAAAAGCAAAATCGGGCAGCGCGGTCCTGGCCGACGTCGAACGCCATCACATCCTCAATGTGCTGGCCGGCTGCAACGGCCAGCGCGACGAGGCAGCGCGATTGCTCGGCATCTCCCGCAAGACGATCGATCGCAAGCTGGCGAGCTGGAATGGCTGAGGCTGCCGATACCGCCGGAGGACGACCCGCGCGCTCGGTGCGCTACAGGCTGCTTGCTATCGCGCTCCTGCCGATGCTGGTCATCCTGCCCCTGTTGCTGGCGGTGACGATCTATCGCTGGGATACGAAGTTCAACGCCGCACTGATCTCCAAGGTTAACGGCGACCTGACAATCGCGCATCAGTATCTTGCCCGCATCTTGGAAAACACTGGCGAACATATCGCCGCACTCGGCGCTTCTGCTCGGTTCCGGGACGTTGCGACAGAGGGGCAACCGGCACTCGACCGGCTGCTCGGCGAAAATCGCGAGCGCCTTGATCTCGATTTCCTCTATATAGCCACACCGGACGGCCGGTTGGTGGCTTCAAGCACGCCGGATACGGCGGCGCGGCTTCGAAACGACTGGCCGATCCTCGCGGCTGCTATCGCCGGCCGATCCACGACCGCTATCGATATTTTCGCACCGGAGGAATTGAGGCGGCTATCCCCAGCCCTTGCCGAACGCGCACGGCTGCCGCTCGTCGAGACGACGAATGCCGTGCCGACGGACAGGACGGAAGAAAACCGCGGCATGGTGGTGCAGAGCGCAAGCCCCGTCACACTGGCCGACGGCCGCACCGCAATCCTGGTGGGCGGCATGCTGCTCAACCAGAACCTCCTCTTCATCGATACGATCAATGACCTTGTCTACCGCCAAGCAAGCCTGCCGGAAGGCAGCCAGGGCACGGCGACGCTCTTTCTCGAGGATGTCCGCATCAGTACCAATGTCAGGCTTTTCGAAGACCGCCGCGCGCTCGGAACGCGGGTATCCGCTGCCGTTCGCTCGGCCGTCCTCGATCACGGTCGAACCTGGCTCGACAGCGCCTTCGTCGTCAACGACTGGTACATCTCGGCCTATGAGCCGATCACCGACAGTTTCGGCGGGCGCGTCGGCATGCTCTATGTCGGCTTCCTGCAGGCTCCGTTCACCGCCGCCAAATATCAGACCGTCGTTACGATCGCGCTGGCGTTCCTCGCGACCGCCGCCGGGAGCGTGCCAATTTTCTTTCACTGGGCCCGCGGCATCTTCCAACCGCTGGAGCGGGTGAACCTGACGATCGCCCGTGTCGAGAGCGGCGATCTCGGCGCCCGTACCGGGCCGGTCGGAAGCCAAGACGAGATCGGACGGGTGGCCATCCATCTCGACCATCTTCTCGATCAGCTCGAGCAGCGCGACCAGGCGCTTCGGCAATGGAACGAGGAGCTGAACGCTCGCGTCGATGAACGCACGCGCGAGCTGCAACTCGCCAACCGACAGCTCGAAGCGACGACAAAGCAGTTGATCATGTCGGAAAAGCTGGCAGCCATCGGCGAGATCACGGCCGGCGTCGCCCATGAGATCAACAATCCCATCGCAGTTATGCAGGGCAATCTTGAAGTCATCCAATCTCTGGTCGGCGATCGGGCAGCTCTCGCCAAGACTGAATTCCGCCTCCTGGATGAACAAATCCACCGCATCAGCCAGATCGTCACCAAGCTCCTGCAATTCGCGCGGCCGGAGGAATTTGCAGGTGCCGTCGAGCGCCATGTTCCCGGCGCCGTTATCGCCGACTGCCTGCCTCTGGTCCAGCACCTGCTCGCCAAAGCCGCGATCGAAGTGAAGCTCGAGGATCGCGCCACGCGACCAGTGCTGATGAACCGCACCGAATTGCAGCAGGTGATCGTCAACCTGATCGTCAACGCCATCCATGCCATGCCGGACGGCGGCACCCTCTGCCTGCAGACCCGCAACCAGGATCGCGGAGCGCGACACGGCGTTCAGATCGTCGTGCAGGATACCGGCATCGGCATGAGCGAGGAGGTCGCGGCAAAGGTCTTCGACCCATTCTTCACCACCAAGCGGCAGGAGGGAACCGGGCTCGGGCTCCCGATCAGCCAGACCTTGGTCACCCGGCAGGGCGGCACGATCTTTCTCGACAGCAGTCCCGGAAAGGGTGCTGCCTTCACGATCTGGCTGCCGGAAGCCGCATAGGCGATCCCTCCGATCGGACAATTTGTCCGCCCCGCACGGACAAATTGTCCCAAACCTCCTCATCCACATTCCGTAAGCCATTCAAGTGGAAGGCATTTCTCCCTGGCATGGCGGTTGCATGGTGTTTGTGGGGAGGACGGGCCTTTCGGCCACGACGACAAGCCGGTGCACGGATTGTCGGACGGACGGCGGAGGGGCCGTCTCCGTTCTTGCGTGAACGACATCATGGCGATCCCGCAGGGGATCGCCGCGGAGGAGAACTCATGACCACATCGACCGATACGATCCCCGAGGCCTCGCCCGGAATACTCGATAGGGAGCGCATCATCGCGCAGCCCGGCTTCAATCGCTGGCTGGTCCCCCCGGCCGCGCTCGCCATCCATCTGTGCATCGGCATGGCCTACGGCTTTAGCGTATTCTGGCTGCCGCTGTCGCGCGCGATCGGCGTCACCCAATCCGTGGCCTGTCAGGACCTCAATCTGCTGACGGCGCTGTTCACCACGAGCTGTGATTGGCGCGTAGCCGATCTGGGCTGGATCTATACGCTGTTCTTCGTCCTTCTGGGCTCCTCGGCCGCGCTCTGGGGCGGTTGGCTGGAGCATGCGGGACCGCGGAAAGCCGGTTTCGTCTCGGCGCTCTGCTGGTGCGGCGGCATCGCCATTGCCGCCATCGGCGTCATCACCCATCAACTGTGGCTAATGTGGGTCGGCGCCGGCGTGGTCGGCGGCATTGGACTGGGGCTGGGCTATATTTCACCGGTCTCGACGCTGATCAAATGGTTCCCCGACCGCCGCGGCATGGCGACCGGCATGGCGATTATGGGCTTCGGCGGCGGCGCGATGATCGGCGCGCCGCTCGCCGACATCCTGATGAACTATTTCAAAACACCGGACTCGGTCGGGGTGTGGCAGACCTTCCTGGTCATGGCCGCTGTCTACTTCGTCTTCATGATGGCCGGTGCCTTCGGCTACCGCATTCCGCCGGCCGGCTGGCGCCCTGACGGCTGGACGCCTCCGTCGGCAGCGGGCAAGACGATGATCACCGTCCACCACGTGCACCTGCGCGACGCCCACAAAACCAAGCAGTTCTGGCTGATTTGGGCGGTGCTCTGCCTGAACGTCTCCGCCGGCATCGGCGTGATCGGCATGGCCTCCCCCATGCTGCAGGAAATCTTCGGCGGCCGGTTGATCGGCCATCCGGAACTCACGTTCACGCAGCTCGACAACTCGCAGAAGACGGCAATCGCAGCGATCGCGGCGGGATTTGCCGGCCTGCTCTCGCTGTTCAACATCGGCGGCCGCTTCTTCTGGGCGTCCCTGTCGGACAAGATCGGCCGTAAGAACACCTACTACACCTTCTTCGTCCTTGGCATCATCCTCTACGCACTCGCACCGAGCGCCGCCCACATGGGCAGTCAGCTGCTATTCGTGATCATCCTTTGTGTGATCCTGTCGATGTATGGCGGGGGCTTTGCAACGGTCCCGGCCTATCTCGCCGATATCTTCGGTACGCAGTTCGTGGGCGCGATCCATGGCCGCCTGCTGACGGCCTGGGCGACGGCGGGCATCATCGGTCCGGTCGTGGTCAATTATATCCGCGAATTCCAGATCGCCGCCGGCGTCCCGCGCGACCAGCTCTATGACTTCACCATGTATATCCTGGCCGGCATGCTTGCCCTCGGGCTGATCGCCAATTCGCGGGTCAAGCCGTTGTCCGAAAAATGGTTCATGAGACCGGAGGAGGTTGCGGCCTTGCAAGCGAAATCGGCCGCGATGCGGCCTCGGTCGACGGGTTCCTTCGGCATCGGTCGCGGCGGGTTGGACGGCAAGGCGGCACTCGCCTGGGCAGCCGTCGGCATTCCGATTTTCTGGGGCGTCTGGATAACGCTGCAGAAGACCTCTGCATTGTTCTGAATGGGTTGCAGGAACCGGGCGAGACCTCCAGACACCGTCCTGGGGTCTTTCTCGGTGCAGCTGGTTAACGATATTTCAACCACTCGCGGCTGAGGCGACATCGCGAAAATGTGGCCCTCCGGCATAGCGCAGGCCTCCCGTGTCGGAAGAGCCCCCGGGGGCAAAGACGTTCTCGCACCCGTTGTCGAAACGAGAACATGCGGCCGGGAACCACGTCGATGATCAACCGAGTGTGCCTTTATGCTTCGAACCGCTGCCGCTGATAGCCAAATCCGAAGTCCTTTTAGATCTGTCCTCATATTCTAGCCTCCGGATAGTGCACCTTGTATGGCCAACCAGGACCTTTTGTCCGGCGCCGACAGGAGGTGACCTTCGATCATTGTGGGCCGATAGGTTTCACCGTCCACGACCGCTGCATAACCACCGGCCTCCGAATGGATCAGTACACCCGCGGCATGGTCCCAGGGCTTCAGGCTTTCGTTGAGGCAGAAGCTCATCGCGCCGGTCGCCAGCATCCGATATTCGAAGGCCGAGCAGCGCCATGTGGTGGTGCGCAGGAAGCGCAGCACGCGCGGCGCCAGCTTCGCCTGCAAATCCGGCTCGAACATGTGCAGCGGAATGAAGCCGTGCATCTCCTCGATCGGCCTCGGTGCAGCGACGGCAAGACGCGTCCGCCTGCCATCGCCAGCCACATGCCAGGCGCCCTCACCGCGGCGGGCGATCAGGAAGTCGCCCAGGATCGGGTAGTGAATCAGTCCAGCGATGGTCTCCCCGCCCGACACGATTGCAAGGATGCTGCCGAACAACGGCACCCCATGGGCGAAATGCCAGGTGCCATCGACCGGATCAATAACGGCGGCAAGATCGGCATCGGCGAGACGCGAGATGATGGAGGCGTCTTCCGACACCGCCTCCTCGCCGACAATGGCGATGCCAGGCAGGCGCTCCGCCAGCCTCTGGCTGAGGACACGTTCGGCGGCGATGTCCGCATCCGTCACGATGTCGTCGGCCGATGTCTTGGCGCGGATGGCGTCGGCTGTGATGGCGCGGAAGCGCGGCAGTATCTCGGTCTCAGCCGCATCGCGCATGTCGCCCATCAGGCTTGAGAGCAGTTCGTCGGCTACGGCCTTCATTTGCGGCCCGCCTCGATATAAGCCTTCAAGGCTTCCGGCTCGTCGGTCTGGAAGACGCTGATGCCGGCATCCATCAGCCTTCCCCAGATGCTGCCCGGATCGACGAGCGCCGTTTCGTCCCGCCACTCGCCGCTTGCGGCCATGTTGAGCGTATTCATCCAAAGCGCCATGCCGGCATCCCGGAACATCTGCCGGTTCTCGGCGATCGTCTCGATCCGGTCGAAGCGTATCTCGCACATGAACGGTTTGATCTCGCTAAGCAACGCCATGGTTTCCTGCAGGCGTTCGGCCGTGAATTTTGCCATCGCCATGAAGGGTACGCCTTCGGTACCCTGGGCGCGGACCCAATCGAGTTCCTCGCGGCTCATGACGCGCGTCTTCAGATCGACATAGGGTGCGGCATCCATCTCGCGGGCGCAGGCCGCGACTTCGGAAAACAGGCTGCGATCCTTGAGGTCGAGATCGGCAAAAATGCGGCCGCGGATGATTTCGAGCGCCTCTTTCAGCGTCGGAATGCGCTGGTCAGTGGCTAGGCGATGCACGCCGCCATCGTCCTCGCGCAGTGTGATCGCCTGCAGCTCGGCCATGGTCAAGGTTTCCGCGTCGCGGTCGATGCCGGCCATGCGCAATAGCGTGTCGTCATGCATGAGAAAGAGTTCGCCATCGGCGCTCTTGCGCACATCCAGTTCGACGATGTCGGCGCCGACGGCGATCGCCCGTTCGATCGATGCCAGGCTGTTTTCCGGCGCACCATGCCAGGCGCCGCGATGGGCAACGACGGCGCAGGCGCGCGCCGGGTCGGCGATATAGTCCTTGTAATGAGTCATTTTGTTTTCCTTGGAGAGATTAGCCGCGGCGGGCCGCAAGATAGGATTTGAGCGCCGCCGCCTCGTCGGTCTGGATGACGGAGACGCCGGCATCGATCAGGCGCCCCCAGACAGCGTCGGGGCTGGCAAGCGCGGCCGTATCGGTGAAGCCGGCGCAGGCGACGGAATCGAGCGTGTTGACCCAAAGGGCCATGCCGTTTCGGCGCAATGAGCCGTCGAGGACAGCCAAATCTTGCAGCCGTTCGAAATAGATCTCGCAGACCGAAGGCGCGAGTTCCGACAGGAGCGCGACCTGGGTCGCGGCGCTCGGCACGTTGAGCCGGGTCTTGGCCATGAAGAGAACGTCGTGCGGTTGGATCGTCTCGCGGATCCAGGCGAGGTCCCATGCACTCTTCAGCGAAGCCCAGAAATCCACCTCGCTTTCGACACCCATGGCCTTGACGCAGGTGATGACGTCGGCGATGACGGCCCTTTCCTTGACATCGAGATGCAGGAAGATGCGGCCCCGCGTCAGCTCGAACACTTCGGCAAGGCGTGGAAGCCTTTCCGCGGTGAAGGAATTGTGCTTTCCGCCATCTCGGTTGCGCAGAAGACGCCCGGAAAGCTGCTGCGACGACAGGTTTTCCAGCGCCGCCTCCAGACCCGTCATGCGCTCCAGCGTCTCGTCATGCAGCAGGAACAGCCCGCCGTCGGCGCTGCGGCGGATATCGATTTCTACCACCTCGCAACCGGCGTCAATGGCTCGCTCGATGGCGAGAAGGCTGTTTTCCGGCGCATCCCGCCAGATGCCGCGATGCGCGGCGACGGCGCAGTCGCGGTCCGGGTCGGCGACAAATTCTCTGTAGTTCACTGGTATTCTTTCACGGATCGACGAACGGCGTCGGCATTATGGAAGGCATTGGGAATGGCGCGGCCCGTCTCGCCGTCGAACAGGTGCAGACGCGCCTGCGGGAAGGACAGCGACAGCGTCGCTGCCGCATCGATCTCGGCACCGAAAGGCGTAGAGATGCGGAGCTGCTGGCCGGCGACATCCGCTTCGAGGATTTCATGAGAGCCGAGATCCTCACGATAGCGAATGGCCGCCTTGATCGCACCGCCGGCATTGACAGTGATATCCTCGGGGCGAATGCCGAGCTGGAAGCTGCCTTTACCCTCGTAGTTCCCAACCACCTGCCCGTCGGCCAGCCGCAGCGCCGAGCCATCACCGGTCACTGTCAGGACATTCATGGGCGGCGCGCCGATGAACTTTGCGACAAACACGGATGCCGGGCGGTGATAGATCGCCTTCGGCGTGTCGAACTGTTCGATGCGCCCCTTGTTGAGGATGAGGATACGATCGGCGAGCGTCATCGCCTCCACCTGGTCATGGGTGACGAATACACTGGTGGCGCCTATGCGGCGATGCAGGTCAGCGAGTTCGACACGCATGTCGTGACGAAGCTGTGCATCGAGATTGGAGAGCGGCTCGTCGAACAGCAGCACGCCCGGCTCGCGAATGATGGCGCGGCCGATCGCGACGCGCTGTCGCTGACCGCCGGACAGTTGTCCCGGCTTGCGGGCGAGGAAGTCGGCAAGCCCGAGCATCCTTGCCACGTCAGCAACACGCTCCGCACGTTCGGTTTTGGATACGCCAGCGACCTTCAGGCTGTAAGCCATGTTTTCCGCCACGGTCATGTGCGGATAAAGCGCGTAGTTCTGAAACACCATGGCACAGCCACGATGCTTCGGTTCGAGATCCTGCACTTCGCGGCCACCGATGACGATCTTGCCGCCGCTGACCCTTTCGAGGCCGGCGATCATCTGCAGAAGCGTGGACTTGCCGCAGCCGGACGGGCCGAGCACGACGGTGAACTCGCCGGGGCGAAGCGCCACATCGAGCGGCGGAATGACGACGGTTCTGACGTCATAGGCCTTGGTGACGCCCATGAGCTCGATATCGGCCGCGGCGGCGCGAATGGCGGTGTCGATGGCGGTCATTGGTCACTTCTCCGAAAGAACGAGGCCCCGGACGAGATAACGCTGCAAGAGTGCGATCATCGTGAGGGGAACGAGGGAGACGAGCACGGCACCGGCCATGATCATCGGAAAATCGGGCACCTGGCCATCTGCATCCGGCACGAGGCGGGCAAGGCCGACGACGGCGGTCTGCATGTCAGGCGTAGAAGCTCCCACCAGCGGCCAGAGATATTGCGTCCAGCCGCTCAGGAAGGTGAGGACAAAGAGCGAGGCGACACTGGTGCGGGCAAGCGGCAGCAGGATATCGAAGAGGAAGCGGATCGGTCCCGCCCCGTCCATGCGCGCCGCCTTGAACAGGTCCTTGGGCAACGTCAGGAAGAATTGCCGGAACAGGAACGTGCCTGTGCCATGCGCCACGAGCGGCGCGATGAGGCCGAAATGGGTGTTGAGGACGCTGAGTTCGAGATGGACCGGTGCGCCAAACAGGTCTGCGATCGCGTCATTGAAGCCGGTGGCCTCCAGGACCGCGTTGAGCGGCGAGAAGATGTTGGAGGCGACCTGGTAGGTGGTGATCACCCGAATATCGAGCGGCAGCATGATCGTCGCCAGGATCAAGGCGAAGATTACGCCGGCCCAGCGGATGCGGAAATAGACGATCGCATAGGCCGACAGGAAGGATAGCGCGCAGGTGGCGAGCGCGTTGGAAAAGGCCACAATCATGCTGTTGAGCATCTGGATGGGAATGCGCGTCTCGATGATCACCTTGCCCATGTTGGCGAGCAGTTGGTCGCCGGGATACCAGGCGAGCCCGTTGCGCAGCATGAATTCATAGGACTGCGACGCGGTGGCTAAAGTCAAATAGAGTGGCCCGACAATGTAGACGACGCCGATGAGCAGCAGGATGTTGGCGACGGTATTGATGGAGCGTGCATTCTCGACCATGGCTCAGCGCTCGTAGTTGATGCGCCGGCCGACGAAGACGAACTGGCAGGCTGCGAGAAGGAGGACGAAGATCATGAGGAGTGCTGTCTGCGTGGAGGCGCCAGACAGATCGTAACCGCTGAACCCATCGACAAAGATCTTGTAGACCAGCAACGTCGTGGAGCCGCCAGGACCGCCCTCGGTGATCGTGTCGATCAGCGCGAAGACCGATGTGATGCTCTCGGTGAATTCCAGCACGAAGGTCAGAAAGAGCTGCGGCAGGATCAGCGGCAGCTGTACGTCGAAGATGCGCCGCCAGGGCCCGGCCCCGTCCATCGCCGCCGCCTGATACATGGTGTGCGGAATGGAGCGCAGGCCGGCGAGCAGAATGACGAAATTGAACGGAATGCCACTCCAGACATGCGCCGCGACAAGCGTGATAAAGGCGTCGGTCCCATCGATACCGGGATTCCAACGGCCGGGGAACATCGCGTTCAGTGGAGCCATGATGCCGACGAACGGATTGAAGATGAAGGCGAAGACCACCCCGATCGAGGCGCCGGCAACGCCCTTTGGCCAGACCAGGATGTTCCGCGCCGGAAGGGACATGCGGATCTTGCGATCGGCGGCGACCGCGAGCATCAGCGGCACCACGACCGCCAACGACGATGCCGTCATCATGAAGACGATGGTGCGCCAGCCGGACATCCAGAATTCCGGATCGGAAAGCACGCGCTCGAAATTCTGGAGGCCGACGAATTGCGAGCCGCCGCCGAAGGGCTGTTCCAGGAAGAAAGACCAGTAAAAGGCCTGGAAGACCGGTACGTAGAAGAACAGGACGATCAGTGACATGAGCGGCGCCACCAGGAGAAGCGGCAGCCAGCGGTGGCTGTACAAGGAGGATTCCGAAGACATGGAGAAGGCCTCTACAGAGGAAATCGGCACAGGGCGGTTTGCCGCCCGATGCCTTTGATTCCTGTGCCGGATCAGGGGAGCTTCTTGTCCTTGTAGGTCTGCTCGAAGCGGCGCAGCAGCTGGTCGCCGCGCTTCTTGGTGTTGTCGAGCGCTGCCTGCATGGTCTGCTGGCCGGCAAAAGCCTTCTGGGTTTCTTCCATGAAGACTTCGCGAAACTGCACGTAAAAGCCGAGACGGATGCCGCGGGTATCGGGCGTCGCCGGCTGGTTCATGGATTCGACGCCGACCTTGGCCGTCGCATATTTCGGCGAATTCGCCTCGTTGCTCTTGGCGATGGCCTCAATAACGTCGGTCGTGACCGGGACGTAACCGGTGGCGGCGGTGAAGAACATCTGCTGCTCGGGGCGGCGCAGGAAGTCCAGGAAGGTTTTGGCCGCTTCGATCTCGTCCTTGCTGTGACCCTTCATGACGTAGATAGAAGCACCGCCAACAAAGGTGTTGTGGCGATCATAACCCTTGTACATCGGCGCCATGTTGACCGTCAGTTCGTACTTGCCTTCGAAAGCCTTGGCAGCGGCCGCATAGGAACCGGAAGACTGTTCCATCATCGCGCATTCTCCGGCATTGAAGGCGGCAGTGTAGTTGCCGGCCTTGGTGTCGACCGCAAGTCGGACGAGGCCTTCCTTGCGCCAATCGACCAGATTGGCGAGATGCTTCGCGGCAAATGTGGTGTTTATGACGTATTCGGCGTCGAGGCCGTCATAGCCATTGTGCCTGGTCGCGATCGGCAGGCCGTGGCGGGCGGAGAACTGCTCGAGCACACGCCAGGTATCGCCATCGGTGACGAAGGGGCAGGCATGGCCGGCCGCCTTCAGCTTGCGGGCGGCTTCGATGATCTCTTCCCAGGTCGTCGGCGTCTGCATCACGCCGGCTTTTTCGAGCTCGGTCTTGTTGGTGTAGAACAGCAGTGTCGAGGAATTGTAGGGCTGGGCAAACAGCTTGCCGCCCGAGGTTTCGTAGTAAGCACGCGCGCCGGCAATATAGTTGCCCCACTTCACGTCGGGCATCAGGTCCTGGACTGGCTCGACGGCGTCCGACAGCATCAGGTCGAGCGTGCCGGCGTCGAAGAACTGGATGAGAACAGGGTGGTTCTTGGCGCGATAAGCAGCGATCGCCTTCTGCATCGCGACTTCATAGCTACCCTGTCCGACGCACGTGACCGTGTGCTGGCTCTGTGCGGCGTTGAAGGCCTCGCACTGTGCCTTGATGGCCACTTCGACATTGCCCGTGTTGCCGTACCAGAATTCGAAATTGGCTGCCTGCGCGGAACCTGCGCCTGCCATGAAGGCGGCTGCGGCCGCCAGAGTGAACCTGTTCATCATTGCCCTCGCGTGATTTTAAACCGGCCGGCTTCGATCTCGAGCCGTAGCGCGCCTTTGTTACACTTTGTGTGTAACAATTGAGTGACAAACCGGGTGGCTTGAAATCACAGGTTTTCGCTTGTAGTCGTGGATTATCCATGGGGCATGGGTGAATTTATTACACTTTACATGGTAAGGTTTGAGCAGTGACGGACGCCTATTCGCCAGAGGCCCTGATACCGAAACGCTTTCTTCGCCCCGACGAAGACACGGTGGTCTCCGCCAATGAACGGAGGATTTTGCAGCTGATCTGGCGAAATCCCGGCATATCGCGCTCGGAAATCACCGGGCATATTGATCTCACGCAGCAGTCCGTGCACCGCATCCTTGACCATCTGGCCGAGCGCGGCATCATTCTTTTTGGCTCGGCAAAGCCTGGCCTTGGGCGAGGGCAGCCAAGCCCGATGTTGCGGCTGAGCGGCAGTCATGCCTATGCCTGCGGCATATCGGTCAATACGGACGTGATCGGAATCTGCCTGATGGATTTTGCAGGCAATCTGCTTGGCGAAAACGAGGTTCCCCTGCGCGAGCTGACCATGGCTCAGGCTCTGCAGCGCGTGAAGGCAAAGGTAGCCGATCTGCAGACGCAGAACGATCTATCCAGTGAAAGCTTTTTTGGGGTGGGTTTTGCGATCGCCGGTTACCATGTCGACGGAACGCGACACAACGCGCCGCTCCCCTTGCACGAATGGTCCCTGATTGAACTAGGCCCGATCGTCGCAAGCCTGTTCGACAGGCCGGCCTGGGTGATCAACGGGGGGAAGGCCGGTGCGATCGCCGAATCCATGTTTGGCGCCGGTCGTTTCATCCGACACTTTGCATATCTGAGCTTCAACTATGGCTTCGGCGGCGGCGTCATCAGCGACGGCGAACTCATGCACGGTGGCAATGGTAATGCCGGTGAATTCTCAGGAATGTTCGACGCCGTGGAAACGGAAAGGCGACCGGCCCTGCAATATCTCATAAATCGGCTGAACCGCAACGGCGTCAATGTTCCTTCGATCCACTACATGCGCCGCCATTTCGACCAGAAGTGGCCGGGAGTTTTCGAATGGGTGGAAGAGGTGACGCCAGCCTATAACCGTCTCGTCAATGCGATCCGCGCCACCATTGATCCGCAGGCTATCGTATTTGGCGGTCAAATCCCTGCGGAACTGGCGCAAATTCTGATCGATCGGACGCAGATTTTTGACCGCCCCCGCTATGGAATACATCGCGCCAGTCCGAAACTGATCATTTCCGAGATTTCGAGCGACGCCCCGGCGATGGGCGCCGCGATCATGCCCTTCCGCCGGACGTTCTATTGACCTGCTTTGGCAATCACTGGAGACAGATGAACGTTTCGACCAACCCGGTGCTTCCTCGCTTTGTGTGGTTAACAGGACATTTGCGGACGCGTCGCTGCTTACGGTGATGTAGACAAAATAATCACCCGGCCCAGGTGTCAAAGTTCTGGATATCGCCTTCAAGATGAAGAAAGCTGGATTGTTTGCACCGCTGCGAAACCAATCGAAATTGCCCGGATTGCGGAACGCAAAGCCGTTATTGGCACGCCTGGCACAACCGCAGTCTCCAAGACCTGCCAGTTCAGGAGCGTGCTGTGAAAGTCAATCTCACACTGAACCGAATGCCCGCGCCGACCGTCGCGGACCGTTGCCCAAAATTGCATTACGAGCCGAGGCGAAGCCCGAAACACAGGCACAAGGTCCGGCTAACTCTCAGCAAATATCACCTGTCGTCTCCTGCGCACGATTGAAAGAGCTGGAGCGATCAGCAACAGAGCGGCGATGAGCAACATGGTCGCGCTGATCGGCCGCTCGATCAATACCGTCGCGTTGCCGCGTGACAGTAGCAGCGCACGGCGAAGATGCTCCTCCATCATCGGCCCCGGGATGAAACCAAACAGCATCGGCGCAGGCCCGCATCGCAATTTGGCACAGCAATAGCCCGGGGCTCCGAAGACGATCAGCACCCACGCATCGAACATCGAATTGGAGAAGCTGAACACGCCGATGCAGGTGATGACGACGATCGCCGGGAAAAGCAGATGATGGGGAAATGCCAGGAGCCTCACCAAAGTCCGACCAGGGGAGGTTGGGCAGGACGAGCATCGCATTACCGATCCACATGGAGACGATGAGCCCCCAGAACAGCGCCGGCTGTTCCGATATCACGTTCGGGCCTGGCTGTATGCCCTGGATCATCAGAGCGCCGATGCTGTGGGCCGATGGCGCGGTCGTTATGCTTCGGTCTCTTCAAGGCGCGGCTCGACGTTCAGGCAGGCATGCACGTGCCCGGGAACGATCGACCGAAGCTCTGGCCTGATCCGGCGGCAGTGATCGGTCGCAATCGGACAGCGCGGATGGAAATGGCAACCGGAGGGCGGATTGAGCGGCGACGGAATCTCGCCCTGTATCGGCATGAATTTCCGGCGCTGCATCGAGATCTTCGGCATGCCGTCCAGCAGCATCCGCGTATAGGGATGGGCCGGCGCATCGAAAAGCTCGGACGTTCTCGCCAGCTCCACCACGCGTCCGAGATACATGACGGCCACCCGGTCGCAGAGGTGGCGGATGACGCCGAGGTCGTGGCTGATGAAGATCATCGCCAGCCCGCTGTCGCGCTTAATGTCCATCAGGAGGTTGATGATCTGCGCCTGCACCGACACGTCGAGCGCGGCAACCGCCTCATCGCAGATCAGCATCTGCGGCTTGACCGCCAGCGCCCGCGCGATGCCGACACGCTGGCGCTGGCCGCCGGAAAACTGATGCGGATAGCGCCCGATGCTGTCGGCCGGCAGGCCGACACGCGCCAGGATTTCCACGACATAATCCTTCATCTTCGAGCGCGGCACGACGCCATGCAGCACCGCCGCCTCACCGACGATTTCGCCGACCCTGAGGCGCGGGTTGAGGGAGGAGAGCGGATCCTGGAACACCATCTGGATCTTCAGCGCATCCCGCTTGCGGGCGAGGAAACTGTCATAGGCTTCCCCGCGGAACTGCCGCTCGCCGGACGAGACCGGCAGGATGCCGGCGATCATCCGCGCCAGTGTCGATTTCCCGCAGCCGGATTCCCCAACCACGCCGAGCGTCTCGCCTTCCCGCAGCGTCAGCGACACCTGGTCCACCGCCTTCAGCACCGCCGACCGGCGCGCATTCGCAAGCCGGTCGGCGAACCGCTGCAGCGGTCCGCGCGTCACCGTGAAGCTGCGCGACAGGTCTTTGGCTTCGAAGATCATCTCGCTCATGGTTCAATCCTCGAATGGATGGCAGCACCATATGCGATGCGTTTCGGTGAGTTGTGTCGCCGGCACCGGCTGGCGGCACATGTCCGTCATCCGTTCGCAACGGCTGGCAAAGGGACAGCCCTCCCCAAGCGCCAGCAGCGAGGGCATATTGCCCGGGATCTGCTTCAGCTTTTCGCCCGGCGCATTGCGGGACGGAACTGAGTCGAGCAGTTTTCGCGTATAGGGATGCCGCGCGCCGCCGATGATCTCCTCCGTCGTGCCGATCTCCATCATCGCGCCCGCATACATGACCATGATCCGGTCCGCGAGTTCGGATAGCGTCGAGAGATCATGGGTGATCCAGATCATGCCGAGACCGCGCTCGTCGATCTGGCGGCGGATCTGGTAGATGATCTGCGCCTGGATCGTCACGTCGAGTGCGGTGGTCGGCTCGTCGGCGATGATCAGGTCCGGCCCGAGCAGGAGGGCGATTGCGATCACCACGCGCTGGCGCATGCCGCCCGACATCTCGTGCGGATAGGCATTGAGCCTTTCCTCGGGAGACGGAATACCGACTGCCTTCAGTGCCTCGATGCAGCGGTCGTGCATTTCGATGCGCGACACATTTTCGTGCGAACTGATCGCCTCGTACATCTGGTCGCGCACCCGCATCAGTGGATTGAGCGTCATCAGCGGGTTCTGGAAGACCATGGCGATGCGCCGGCCGCGATAACGGCGCATCTCCTCGAAATCGAGCGCGGTCAGTTCCTCGCCGCTGAGCCGGATCGAACCGGAAACGATGCGGCCAGGCTCATCGATCTGGCCCATGATCGACATGCCGGTCACCGACTTGCCGGAGCCTGATTCGCCGACGATGCCGAGCACCTCGCCCTTGGCGACGTCGAAGGATATGTCGCGCACGGACTTGATGACGCCCTTGCGGGTGAAGAACCAGGTATTGAGGCCTTCGACCTGGAAGAAGGTTTCGGTCATGGCTCGGCCCTCCCCTAGCGATCCAGCCGCGGATTGTTGAGATCGCGCAGCCGATCGCCGAGCAGGTTCATCGCGACGATCATCACCAGCAGTACGACGCCCGGATAAATGCTGATCCAGTACTTGTGGGAAAAGATGAACTCATAGCCGCTGGCGATCAGCATGCCGAGCGAAGGCCGGGTCAGCGGCAGGCCGACGCCGAGGAAGCTGAGCGAGGATTCGAGCGAGATCGCCGCAGCGATGTTGAGCGTGAACAGCACGATGATCTGCGGCATGCAGTTCGGCAGCACATGCCGCAACATGATACGCGCCGGGGAAAGCCGCAGACAGCGTGCCGCCTCGACATACTCCTTGCCGAGTTCGCTCAAGGCAAAAGACCGCGCCGTGCGGGCGTAATAGGACCATTGCACGATGATGATGGCGAGCACGACCTTGCTGACGCCGTTGCCGAGGATGGCGAGGATCGCCAGCCCGACCAGCAGCGCCGGCAGGCCGAGCATGAAATCCACGGCGCGCATGATGATCGCATCCGTCACCCCTCCCCGCCAGGCCGAAAGAAGCCCGAGCAGCGTGCCGATAACCATCGCGACACCGGCGGCGACCAGTCCGACGAAGACGCTGATGCGGATGCCGTAGAGGATGGCCGACAGCATGTCGCGGCCGAAATTGTCGGTGCCGAACAGAAAGACGAAATCCGTTTCCTGGTCCAGCGACTTGGCGATGGCGAGAAGGGTGAAGCTCGCCGGCAGCGGGTTGGAAGACGTGATCTTCGCCACACTGTGCTGCGGATTGTCGATCGTCCACCACGGCTGGATCGGGTGCTTCTTTGCGCCTTCGATGGTCGCACCCTGCGGCAGGTTGCGGATTTGTAGGCTGGCGAGCTTCGCATCCGCAGGCTCGATGCCGACGCTCAGACAGTTCTCCCCGCAGGGCGCGGCCGTGAACGAAAGCTGCGTCTTGGACGGCGACGCCGGCTGAACGGTCGCCTGCGCGGCCGCGACGCGAATATTGGCGCGCGCCTCCTCGCCCGGCAGCATCCGCTTCGAACCGGTTGGCTTCAGCGCGTCGGAGAGCTGGAGCTGGGTCAGGTCATAGGGATCCGTCGGCGCCAGCAGCGGCGCGGAGACGGCACAGAACACGAACACGATGCTCACCGCCAGGCTGACGACGGCCGCGGGGCTTTCGGCAAAGCGCTTGGAATAATCCTTGAAGCTCGCGACGCTCATGCGGCACGCCGCCCCAGAACGGATTTGACCCGCGGGTCGATGACCATGTGCAGGATGTCGACGATGAAGTTGATGGCGATGAACAAAAGCGCCGTGTAAGTAAGCTGCGCGACGATCATAGGCCGGTCGAGCACCTTGATCGAGTTGATCAGCAGCTTGCCGAGTCCCGGCCAGGAGAACACCGTCTCGGTGATCACGCCATAGGCCAGCAGGTTGCCGAGTTCGATACCGGTGACGGTCACCAGCGGCACCAGCGCATTGCGAAGGATATGGCCGATCACGACCCGGCGGCTTTTCACGCCCTTGGCGTAGGCGAACTTGACGAAATCGAGCCGGCAGATCTCCAGCGTCGCGGCACGCGTCACCCGCATCAGCAGCGACATCTTCAAGAGCGCCAGACTGAAGGCCGGCATGACGATGTGCGACCAGCCATCGAGGGTCCAGAGGCTGGAGGTGATGCCG
The DNA here is from genome assembly GCF_051400715.1 of Neorhizobium descurainiae. Classification (NCBI taxonomy): domain Bacteria; kingdom Pseudomonadati; phylum Pseudomonadota; class Alphaproteobacteria; order Hyphomicrobiales; family Rhizobiaceae; genus Neorhizobium; species Neorhizobium descurainiae. Next base: position 49,726 of record NZ_JBLFFK010000007.1, on the reverse strand, counting down.
AAATGGGTCGCAAGCTGCCCGCGGTCGCCGACCGGCAGGATCGGCAGGGCGATGCCGAAGGCGACGATCAGCAACATGCCCTGCCAGAAGGTCGGGATGCTGACGCCGATTAGCGAAAACGCCATGATGCCGCGCCCGAACAGCGATTCCGGCTGCAGCCCGGCATAAAGGCCGGCAGGCACCGAAATGCCGACGGCGAGAACAAAGGCGACAAAGCCGAGTTCCAGGCTGGCCGGCAACCGCTGGAGCAAGACGTCGACGACCTGCTCCTTGTAGACGAAGGAGGAGCCCCAGTCGCCCTGGACCGCATTGCCGACGAACACCAGGTATTGTTCCCAGAGCGGCCTGTCGAGGCCGAGCGCGATGATCGCCGCCTGCCGGTCGGCCTCCGAGGCCTCCGACGAGATCAGGATATCTACCGGGTTGCCGATCAGCCACACGCCGATGAAGAGCACTATCGACAGGATCACCACCACGATCAGGCTCTGCACCAGGCGTTGAACCACGAAGGACAGCATCAGCGGTCGCCCTTCAGGCTGACGTTGATCCTGCGCTGCTCGACACTCGGGATTGTGCCGGCGCTGACATCCTCGACCAGCGACCCGAAATGCAGCGCATATTCGGCACAGATGCCGCCGGTGCTGCCAGCTTCCAACCGGTCCTCGATCGCGGTGCGGATCGCCTCGCCGCCCGGCAATTGCGCCAGCTCCTCGAGAAAGGGCGCCCTGCCGCTTGCCGCAGCGATGGCGGCCTCATGCACGAGTTCGTGCCCCTTGTGCTTGCCGAGCGTGCCGCCAAGCTGCATCATCGCGAACTCCCCGAAGATCGCCCCGTGCGACAGGTCGAGATTGGCCCGCATCCGCGCCGTGTCGACATGGAGGTCGCGCACCAGAAGTTCGGTCCGCACGAGGATCTCGGACATGGCGGCGATCACTTCCGCCAGTCCGTCCTCGAACATCTGGTTGGCGCTTCCGTCGGATTCAAACGGGCGGTAGGCGGTCGCCATCAGCATGCCGGCACAGGAATAGAGCTTGCCGCTGTTCGCGATGATGCCGTAGCACAGGATCGGATTGATCTTCTGCGGCATGGTGGAAGAGCCGATGGAGCCCTCGACGCGCCCCTCGTTCAGTTCGCCATATTCCTCCGCCGAACTCTGGTAGAGTTCCTCGGCGATCTTGTGACAGACCGATGCGGTAAGCGTCAGCGCATTGACGTATTCGCACATCGGCGTACGGATCGCGCGCGAGGGAATGGCCATCTCGCCCATCCCGAGCAGTTCCGCCACCCGCGACTGCAGCGCCGGACCCTGCCGGCCGAGCGCCGAAAAGCAGCCGACCGCGCCGCCCGTCATGACCGCGAAGGCACGCGCCTCGGCTTCCTTCAATCGGTCCATCGCCTGCAGGAATTCGTCGATCCACACCGCGACCTTGAAGCCGAAGGTGATCGGCACCGCATGCCGGTAGTGCGTCCGCCCGGCCATGATCGTATGGGCATGGGTGCGGGCATGGCGGCCGAGATGGCGCAGGATATCGGCAAGGAACCCGTCGAAGACCGCCTGGGCGCGCTTGCACAGCAGCAACAGCCCCGTCTGGATGATGTTCTGCGTCGTGATGCCCCAATGCACGTAACCGCCGTGCTCGGGTCCGCAGAGACGCACGAGTTCGTTGATCAGCGGCATCAGCGGATGGCGGGTCGTCCCGTAGCCCTCGTCGAGCCGCTGCATGTCGAGAAGGTCGTGACGGCAGTGGTCGGCTATTACCTGCGCCGAAGCGGCCGGGATGATCCGCAGCTCGCCCTGCGCGAGCGCCACGGCCCTCTCGACATCGAGAAAGGCCTGGTACATAGCGGGTGGCGAAAGCGCGTCCCGCAGCCCGCGATAGTCGTATTGCGACGTCAGGGCGTCGTTGAATTCTGTACCCATCTCGTTCTTGCTTTCGTGAAATTACCGAAGGGGCCGGCCCGGGATTGCCGGCCCCGCCGACACCCCCTCACTCGGGTTTGGCGGTATAGAAGATATTGGTCAGGTTGGCGTTGGCGTCGTAATGCACGCCGTTGCGGACACCCCAGACACCGAACTCGTGATAGAGCGGCACATAACCGTCGTCCTGGTAGACCTGCGCGACGGCCGAGCGCAGCAGTTCCTCGCGCTTGCCGTCGTCCAGCGTCGACTGGGCGTCTTCCAGCGCCTTGTCGGTGACCTTGCTGGAATAGCGGCCGCGATTGGCGCCGCCCCAGCCCTTCTCGGCATTGCGGGTGCCGGCGAGGTTGATCATCTGGCTGAGCCCTTCACCCGTATCGGCAGCCGCACCGGCGAGATAGAGGCTGAATTCGTAGGCGCTCGCCTTGGTGAAGTAGATACTGAAGGGAAACGTCTCCAGCGTCACGTTCAGCCCGATCTGCGAAAGCATCGCGGTCACCGCCTGCGCCACCTGCGCCCCATTGACGTAGCGGTCGCTCGGCGCGTTCAGCGTCAGCGAAAAACCGTTCGGATAGCCGGCCTCTGCCAGCAGCCGCTTTGCCTGCGCCGGATCGTAGGGATAGGGCTGCAGGTTCGGATCGTGGCCGAAGACACCGTCGACGACGATCTGGCTGGCCGGCTGCGCCATGCCGCCCATCACCGTCTCGGCGATCTGGTCGCGGTTGATGGCGAGGTTGAGGGCCTTGCGGACGCGCGGATCGAGGAACGGGTTCTTGCCGTCCGTGCCGGAGACCTTCGGCGTCTTTTCCTGGCCCTGATCGGGCAAAAGGAAGATCAGCAGCGTCGAGGGCATGGAGGCGAGATGATACTTGTTGGACGACTGTATGCTATCGACGCTGTTGATCGGCACCGCGTTGATGACATCCACCGAACCGCCCAGCAGTGCCGCGATCCGTGCACTGTTGTCCGGCAGCGACTTGACCAGCACGGAATCGTAGCCGGCCGGCGTGCCGTAATATTGCGGGTTGCGCTCCAGCTCGATCTCGACGTCGGGCGTGAACTTCTTGACCCGGAAATGGCCGATGCCGGCGGACGTCTTGCCGCTGTTGAAATCGGCCGTCGACAGCCAGTTGTCGTTGCCGCAGGTCTTCTCGTCATAGGCCAGCACGCGGCCGGTCGGGTTCTCGACGATACCGATATAGCTGAGATTGCGCAGAAGGTTTGGATCCGGCTTCTTGGTCTCGATCTCGATCTTGCCGTCGCCGGCATCCTTGATGCCTTTTATGGTCGAGATGAACGTGCTGTACAGGCCCGGGCTGTTCGGCACGTTGCGTACCCGGCAGAGCGAATAAATCACGTCATCGGCCCCGAGCGCGTTGCCGCTGTCGAACTTCGCCTTCGATTCAAGCGAGATCACCCATTTGGTGCCGCCCTGGATTTCCCAGGATTTCGCCAGCCGCGGCTCGACATTGCCGTTGACCCCGTTGGCATAGACCAACGCATCGGAAATGTTTTCGCGCAGATCGAAATTGTATCCGGCGCGGTGGAAATGCGGATCGACCGATGTCGCCAGTGCCGCAAGCCCGACGCGCAGCTGTTCCGCCGAAGCCGGAACGGTTGTGAGTGCCGTTGCACCCGCAAGCGCCAAGCCCAGGAATGCCGATGTTGAATGTTTCATGATCCTCCTCCCAATCAGGTCCATGTTGGCGCGGAAGGTAACGGCGATATGCGTGGGGAAAAATCGAATTTTTCTGCATTCGATTGAGATTTTTGCAATCGAATGTTACCAAGGTTCGGGGAGGATATCATGACAGGAAAACGCGGGCGCGATCTGCCGCCCATGACCTCGCTTCCGGTTTTCGAAGCGGTCGGCCGGCACGCGAGCATCGCCAAGGCAGCCGACGAGCTTTGCCTGACACCCGGCGCCGTCAGCCGGCAGGTCCGGAATCTCGAGGCTTTCCTCGGCTGCGACCTGTTCGAGCGCCTGCATCGCAAGATCGCGCTGACACCGGCCGGCGAAGTCTACTGGGCGAAGATCCATGCCTCGCTCGCGGAAATCCGTGCCGTCACCAGCGATCTTGCCATCGACATCGAACGCCGGCCGCTCGTCATCGGTAGCCCGCGTGTTTTCCTGCAGAAATGCATCATGCCGGCGCTCGGCAGCCTTTATGCAAGGCGCCCGGACATCGTCGTGAAATTCGTGACCGGCAACCAGGATATGGAAGGGCTGGACGGCATGATCTATGTCGGCGCCGAAAGCCATCGAAGGGGGTTCATCTGCGAGGTGCTGGCTCCAGCCGATCTCACTCCGGTCTGCAGCCCATCCTACCTTCGCCGCGCCGCGCCGCTCGAAACGCCCGACGATCTCGAAAGGCACGTGCTGCTGAGATCGGCGGAATTCACCCGCAACTGGGAGCTTTGGCTTGGGCCGCGAACATCCCGGATATTCGCCGCGACCCGCTTCATCGACCTCGAAAGCTCCGGCCTCGAACTGACCGCCGCCGTCGAAGGGCTGGGCATTGCCATCGTCCGTGAGAAACTGGTGATACAGGAACTGGCGGAGGGCCAGTTGATCGCCCTTTTCCCCGACCACATGGTGCGCGAGCACTATGCGTTCCTTTTTTCGGAAACCAAGCTGAGATCTCAAAGCTTCAGGGTCTTTCGAAACTGGCTCACGCAGGCGATGTAAGGTCGATGCAAATCGATAGAGCTAGGAGACCGGCAACCTGGCTGAGGCCGAAAACGAGCTGTTAGGCCTGAGCAGTCCATCATCATCCCTTTGTTCGGAGAGGAAGTGGTGGCGGTGCGATGGACGATCACGATCGAGGGCAGGAATGAGTTCGGCGACATTGGTCGTCGGGAGGGGAGGATCACTAAGAGCGGGGAGCGCTTGTTCGGCAGCGACATCGGCCCTTCCGTCGATGATGGCAAGAAGATCATGGGACGCTTCAGCGCACGGTCGTAGCCCATGAGGCCGATACCTATTCCCTCTTCCGCCGGGATCGTCACACCCTTTCGGCCGGTAAAGGACTACACGACGCGCCGTCTCCGAAGTCTTCGGCGCGGTGAGCCCCTCCCGATCCGGTCCCGGCAGAGCGTCCAAATTATCCCCTACGTCGCCTCGGAATTTGGAGGAGACAAGGAGGTTGCCGCTCCCAACGTGATCACGGTCAAGCCCGAACGAACCTTTTGGGGTGCTCATTCTTCACACGATGACGGAGAGGACCGAGAAGCGAAAGACGGAAACAGACCGCAGCCGCAAGGTTCCGGATCTCAACCGACACTCACGGCGCAGCAAGCATCAACAACCCTGATATTCTTTTATTCTAGCAATCGCATGAAACGGTTGCGCGAGACCCAAAACCAAATTAAGTGGATAATAACAGTCAAGTTAATGCGGCAAGGGGCGGCTTTGACAGTCCACGATCAGATCGAAGCACTCTATGTTTCCGAGCAGCGGCGCCTGGAACGTCTTGCTCGCAGCAAGGTTGGAAGTGCCTATGCGGCAGATGTCGTACAGGATGTCTTTGCGGCTTTGTGGTCTCGCGCGAAGGAGCAGTTCATCCTCTCGCCATCCTATCTGTCTCAGGCAACCCGCTATGCTTCGATCAGCCATCTTCGCGCCGAGCAGCGCAGGATGAGGCTCCTAGGATCAATCACCGAAGATCAGTATATGCCCCCCGTCGTGCTGCCGGACCAGATCGTGGCGGCGCGCGAACGCCTTAACAGGATAGAGACTGCAATAGCGGAATTGCCAGAACGGACACGAAAGGTCTTCCTGCTCAATCGTTTGCACAGTTGTACCTACGACGAAATCGCAATCGCGCTCGATCTTTCATACAGCACAGTCGAACGCGATATTGCAAAGGCGATACTCGCCTGCAGGACCGCACAGCAGGATCAACCTTGATTGAGGGTCTCGCGCGCTCTCGTGCAAGATGTGATAGTGAACCATGCGGTGCATGAGCGATTCCCATGACAGAGAACCATCCAGATCAGCGTGATCCGCTCGTGATCGAAAAGGAAGCCATTGCTTGGTTCACCCGCATGAATGGGAAACCTTCCGCAACCGATCGTCTTGACTTCAGGGCATGGCTGGAGGCTTCGCCTCAAAATCTCGCCGCATTCAACGAAGTAGGCGCGTTGTGGCACGGGCTTGCACCTTCCATCCACATGGCCTCGAACGGTACCGATGACGACCTTGCGGAGCCGCTGCAGAAGATACAGCGCCTCCGGGCCTCGAAAAAGAGGAGTGCGACTGGCCCCGTTGCCGCCAGCTGCCTGGCGCTGCTGGTAGCCGGCTGTTGGCTATGGCTTGAACGGCCGAATTTTCTTCAGGACTTGAGCGCGGATTTTGTCTCCGCACGCGGAGAGCGGCGAGATATCCGCCTCGAAGACGGCTCGCGTATCCTAATGGACGCAGACACCGCAATGGATGTGGACATGTCTGCGGGGCAGAGGCGGGTCAGGCTCTTGCGCGGTACCGCGTTCTTCGACGTGGCCCGCAATGAAGAGACGTTCATCGTTCAGACTGAAAATGGTGAGATACGGGTTCTCGGTACGCAATTCGACGTCGCCATGCGGCAAAACGGTAAGGTTACCGTTACCTTGGCAGCCGGCAGCGTCGAGGTCCGCGCGGTCGAGCAAGCGCAGAACCTCGTCATCAAACCGGGCGAAACCGTCGACTATGACGTGAACGGTATCGCCGCGGCTCAGCCGATTGCGGTCGAAGACGAAATGGCCTGGCATGAGGGTAGGTTCATATTCAACAATGCCCGCCTTGCTGATGTGCTCGCGCAGATAGAACGCTATCGCGATGGCCGTATCGTAATTCTAGGCTCATCACTGGCCGAGCGCCGCGTCAGTGGCAACATTCCCCTTGGCGATACGGATCAGGCGCTTAAAGCCGTCCAGGCGTCGGTCGGGTTCCAGTTGAACGGCTTCGGAAAGCTGACCGTGGTCCGCGACTGAGACCCCTGAAAATCTCCTTAATATTTTCTTTAGTGAGCGTGAGGGTAGAGCCGTCACCCGCTCGATAAGGAGGATGAGAAGGCAGCAATGCATGCCGCCTTCGTCGGGGACCTAAATAGCAGGGCATCATGACGGGCAGAGTATCGGGGAGCAGGGCGGCAGCCCTTCTGGCGGCAACGGCGATTGCGGGTATCAGCGGCGCGATGATCGTGCCAAGGCCATCATTGGCACAGGTCGCTGAACAGCAGACGCATCAATTTTCAATTGCTGCCAAACCAATTCGCCACGCGATGAACGATATCGTCCGCACGACCGGCATCAACGTCGTCTTTCCGGAAACTCCGCTGGCTTCCAGCATCGGACGGCCCGTCAATGGTACGATGACGGCATCCCAGGCCATAGGCGCTCTCCTGGCTGGTTCCGGGCTACGTTACAGCTATGCCAACGGCAACACGATCACGATCACGGATCAGGCCTCGCAGGACAGCGATGCCATGAGCAATGGCGATGAAACCACGCTTGCGCCTATCGTGCTGAGGGGAGGACGTGTCGGGCCTGATGGCAGTTTCACGCCGGACACGCCCTACGAGACGCCCGGTGGGGTTTCCCATATATCGCGCGACCAGATCGATCGCGTCGCGCCGACCTCGCCCGGAGACATGTTTTCCTCGACGCCCGGTGTGTTGAACGGCGGCAATCGCGTCGGCAATTCGCTCAACCCGAACATTCGCGGCCTTCAGGGCATGGGCCGCGTCGCCACCACGGTCGATGGCGCGCTGAACTCCTCGACTTCCTATCGCGGCTATTCCGGCACCCGCGACGAAAGCTATGTCGATCCCGACATGATCGGCGGCATCGACATTACCAAGGGGCCCGGCGATGGTGCGGGCGGCAGCGCCATCGGCGGCAGCATTGCCATGCGCACGCTGAATGCCGAGGACCTCGTCAAGGAAGGCGATAACTGGGGCATGCGCTTCAAGGGCGGGATCGGCAGCAACACGCTGTCGGCTCCCTATAAGCCGGAGGGTATCGTATCACCCAAGGTGAGGCGAGAAACCGATCGTCCGGGCGGGTTCAACGGGGACAGCTGGTCCGGCAGCGTTGCGGCCGCCACCTTGCAGGACAATTTCGAGGGTGTCCTCGCGATATCCCGGCGCCTGCAGGGCAACTATTTCGCCGGCCGCAACAATGTTCCGGGCGGCTTCATCTTCTCGGAAGGCAATGCCTGGGTGCCGGGCCAGAACGCTACCGTGCGTCCGGGTGCCGAAGTCTACAACACGTCGGAAGAAACGAATTCCGTCCTGGCCAAGGCTAAGGTCAAGTGGGGCGATGGCCAGTTCTTCGAGCTTGGCTACATGCTCTATGACAGCCTGGCCGGTGAGGAGGACGAGGCGCTGATCAGCGGGCCGGGCATCAACAACCTGGGCCAGCTCAATCTCAGCCGCACGAGGCTCGACAGTTATACAGCGCGGTATCGCAACCAGCCGAGCGACAATCCGCTGGTCGACCTGAGGGCCAATCTCTGGCATACCAAACTCGACCATGATCGCGGTCAGGCCTATCCGCTCGGTATCCGCGACCATGACATGGCGACAACAGGCGGCGATATCTCGAACCGCTCGATCATCGACATGTCCTATGGCACGCTGACTTTCGACGCCGGTGCCGAGTTCCGCCACGAATCCGCCGAGGCACCGACTGATCCGGCGGACATGAGCAGCCGCGGCCCGAACGGTGTCCGCACGCTCGCCAGCGGTTTCGGCAAGCTCAGCTTCGATCCGACCGATTGGCTGACGCTTTCTGCCGGCGCGCGTTTCGACTATTACGAGGCGGCAGGCCAGCAGGTTTACGCCTCCGCCCCGGATCGGTCCGGATCGCGGCTCAGCCCTAACTTCGGCGTGACGCTCAAGCCGCTCGATGGCTTCCAGGTCTTCGCACAATACAAGGAGGGGTATCGTGCACCGAGCCTGCGAGAGCTTTACTGGGAGCTCTACACGCTTCAGATTAACCCGGATCTTCAAGGCGAGGTCTCGAAAAACTGGGAATTCGGCTTCAACGTCCTGCAGGACAACGTGCTGACTGCCGGGGACAAGCTCGGCTTCAAGGCCAGCTATTTCCGTAACCGTTACGACAATTTCATCGTCACCGACAATGTGCCGGGGAGCTTCGGCGCCGCGCAGCATTTCACCAATATCGACCGCGCCAACTACCACGGCATCGAGCTTTCCGCCACCTACGATACCGGCATCTTCTTTGCGGAGGGTGCTTTCACCAAATATCTCACGGCCGAGTACTGCACGCCGGAGAGAGGTTGCTACACGCCGCAGCTGAACGATGTGCTCGCAAACGTCACGCCTGCCAATTACGTGCCGCCGGACTGGAGCGGCAGCGTCACCGCCGGTTTCAGGATGTTCGACGAGGCGCTGACGATCGGCGGTCGCGCAACCTTCTCCTCAGTCCGCAGCGGCTCGAGCTGGCCACCGACGAACAGTGGGTTCGGCCTGATCGGACTGCAATATACTTGGCCGGAGTTCGTGGTGTTCGACCTTTTCGGAAGCTACAAGTTCAGTGAGGACACGATGCTGAACTTCAGCGTCGAGAACCTCACCGACCAGTATTACTACGGCCCGCTCTCCACCACCGGCATGCCGTCTCCCGGCCGCACGGCCCGCATCACTTTCACGCACCGGATCGGCGGCGCAGGTTTCGTCAACATGCCGGAAATCACGTCGCTCGGAAAAGCCTCGTTCGGCGCGCCGGGTGACGACTGGACCGGGCTTTATGTCGGCGGGCATTTCGGCCAGGCGTTCGGGAATGTCTCCGGCACTGCCACGATGACCAACGGCAGCGCCATTTCGCCCACGGAGTTTCCGGACTTTTCCGACGGCAAGCGGACCCTGGGCGCCCAGATCGGCCACAACTGGCAACTCGAAAACGGCATGGTCCTCGGTTTCGAAGGCGACTTTTCGATTCTGAACCAGTCAGGTGGCAAATCCCGAACATACGCAACGGATGCCGGATATCTGGACAGCCTGCAGTCCGAAACGGAGTATCAGCTCGACTGGACAGCAAACCTGAAGGGCCGCCTCGGTTATTCGTTTGGCCGCCTGATGGTATACGGCACGGCTGGCCTCAGCCTCATGCAGCAAAGCGGCAGCCGAACGCAGTATCAAGCAAACTCGGACGAAAGCGGAACGGAGCCGCTCTTTGCAGAAACCGATTCCGCCATCAAGCTCGGCTGGAGCCTGGGCGCAGGCGCGGAATATGCGCTGACCAGTCATTGGTCGATCAGGGGCGAGTATTCCTATTCGAGTTACAGTGCGACATCGCTCAGCTTCAGTCAGGCCCGCGAGGGCGTAACCAGGAATAGATGGGGGATCGTTGGCTACGAAACCTGGGATCCTGACCTGCCGCCAGAGCCGGTTTATGGGACAATCCCGGGGACCTCGCCCAACATTCAGGGTCGTCAATCTTCCGCCGAGACTGGTATCCACTCCATTAAGATAGGTCTAAATTACAGGTTTTAAGATGATTGCTCTGATCCATAAGTGATCCAGCTTCTTGGGATCAGAGCAGTGCCGCCGGCCCAATCGCCAATGCCACCACTCTTATTTTGGTGCCTTGACTTGAAATAGAAGCATTTCACTTGATCTGTCGCAGGATCTTGTCGTCGCTGACCGGCATACCGAACCGATGCATCAAGTGTTCACCTGGGCGACCGCCCATGCTGTGACCAATCAGGTTAATAATCTCCGCCATTCTTCTGTTCGGTGCGCGCAGGGTAACGCAATCTTGGACAACCGGTCTGCGAAGGTTCGGCGCTGGCATTTCCGGTCTCGACACTGCCATCGGTTCAGTGTGAGATTGACTTTCACAGCACGCCCTGAACTGGCAAGTTTCGGAGCCTGCGGTTGTGCCAGCGTGCCGATGACGGCTTCGCGTTCCACAACCGGGGCAAATTCCGATTGGTTTCGCAGTGGCGCAAACAATCCAATTTTCTTCATCTTGAAGGGTGATACCCAGAACCTTGACGCCTGGCCGGGTAGCCGTTTCCATTTCGTTTGCATCACCGTAAGTAGCAAAGTGCCCGCTAATGCTCTGTCAACCACACAAAGTGAGGAAGAACCGTCCTCCGCGCCTAAGGCCGGCAACAATCCTGTGGAGAATTCATTTCTTCGCTCACTTGAGGATGTTAACGACCTATTAAGCATATTTATAATTTATTGAATTCTAACAGTCCTGCGTCTTGAATGGAAAATTTCCGGCTCGAATTGCGGAAAGATGCCAGGGAAGAAGATATTGCCCACCTCAATTGCGCGGGTCCTAGGAGGAACTCTGGGGCTCGGTGCCGTAGCAACACTTGCAGCATGCGGCACGACCGGAAGCATCGGACAACCGCCAGGACCGCAACTTGTAGCCAGCGAGAAGGCTCTCATCATGCCGCCACCGGGCGGGCCGGCAATTGTAGGCGTCGTGGAACGTGTCCGGGGTAATGGCGTTGAGCAAACGGTAGCGCTTTCGACCTCTTCGAGAATACCGGGACAAAACTATCTTAAGGTTCACTTCTTTGGCCCCCAGGGATCCACGCCCGACACTCCCGCTGCGACGTTCAGGACCATTAACGAAAGCGACCTTCGGCGGGAGATTGCACGCGCTGCGCCGGGCGTTTCGATGGTCCGCGCCACAACCTTTCTTCAGAACACCTATGGCCCGTTCGGCTATGCGTCGGGGCGAAGCCAAGGTGGCGACACATGCCTGTTCGCGTGGCAACAGATCCGCTCCCCCAGCACATCCTCCGGCATTGGCCGGGATTTCGGCATGATTCAAGTAAGGCTGAGGCTTTGCGACAGGCAGGCGCCGGCTCGGCAAATGCTCAATGTAATGTACGGCTTTACCATCGTCGGAACATTCCAGGGTGCGGCCTGGAATCCTTACGGACGCGCAGCCGGAGCAGATAAACGGCTCGGTCGCACCGGACAACCTATTTATCCGGAGGGACAATTTTCTCAGGGACCCATCCCCTTGGGCTACGGCATTTCGTCGGGCATTACCCGGAGCGTTCCTGCTCGTCGCAAGGCTGTCGTGCAGGCTTCCCCGGCGCCAGCCCAAGCCGCAGCACCAGCTGGGCCGCGTGTCCCTTTGCCGAATTTGGGGGCGGGCGTCTCCACCGGCTCCAGTTCGCCGGAGCCGACGGGAACCATTGTTCCCTCACCCGATTGCATAGGCGCGGCCGCCATGACGGCGGCCTGCCCGAACTAAGGCGCGTTCGGCGTCGCGCGCCGACCTTTAGCCAAGGGAATATCGATGCGTAAGGCGAGAAGCATCATTTTATGGGCAGTCATTGCCGTTTGTGTCATCGGATTGATCACACTTCCCGTCAATCTTCAGACCCAGCTCATCGCCAGCACCGCCGTCGTCTCGCTCATGGCAATCATCAAGATTCTGAAAGCCGACGGCGTTTGGCGCCTGATAGCGCTTGCCTTCGGCACCGCCATCGTTCTGCGATATGTCTATTGGCGAACGACCGAAACACTCCCTCCGATAAACCAGCCGGAAAACTTCATTCCCGGCCTGCTTCTCTATCTCGCTGAGATCTACAGCGTCATGATGCTCGCGCTCAGCCTTTTCATCGTTGCAATGCCGCTTCCGCCCCGTCCATCACGCCTGACCGAGAAAAAACGCTACCCGTCCGTCGACGTCTTCGTCCCCTCCTATAACGAGGATGTCACGCTTCTGACCAACACGCTCGCCGCGGCGAAGGCCATGGACTACCCGGACGACAAGCTGACGGTTTGGTTGTTGGACGACGGAGGGACCCTGCAGAAGCAGAATTCACCGGATGTTCGGGAGGCCGAGGCGGCGATAGCCCGCAACCAGATTCTGAGCAGCCTCTGCCGCGAGCTTGGGGTCAACTATCTGACCCGTTCCCGCAATGAACATGCCAAAGCAGGCAACCTCAACAACGGCCTAAAGCATTCGAAAGGAGAACTGATCGCCGTCTTTGATGCCGACCATGCCCCCGCACGTGATTTCCTTCTGGAAACGGTCGGCTATTTCGAGGACGATCCAAAGCTTTTTCTGGTCCAGACGCCTCATTTCTTCATTAATCCGGATCCCCTGGAACGGAATCTCCGCACATTCGATCGGATGCCAAGCGAAAACGAGATGTTCTACGGCATCATCCAAAGGGGGCTCGACAAATGGAATGCCGCCTTCTTTTGCGGTTCCGCAGCCGTGCTTTGCCGCCGCGCATTGGAAACCACCGAAGGGTTCAGCGGGATCAGCATCACGGAAGACTGCGAGACGGCGTTGGCGCTCCACAGCGCCGGATGGAACAGTGTCTATGTGGACAAACCGTTGATCGCCGGACTGCAGCCTGCGACATTTGCGAGCTTCATCGGCCAGCGCAGCCGCTGGGCGCAGGGAATGATGCAAATCCTGCGTTTCCGCTTTCCGCTCTTAAAGAGCGGATTATCTCTCCCGCAACGGCTTTGTTACATGTCGTCGACATTGTTCTGGCTGTTCCCTTTTCCACGAACGATCTTCCTCTTCGCGCCGCTTTGCTATCTCCTGTTCGATCTGCAGATATTCACCGCCTCCGGCGGTGAGTTTCTGGCCTACACGCTTGCCTATATGCTCGTGAACCTGATGATGCAGAATTACCTCTACGGGTCGTTTCGCTGGCCGTGGATTTCGGAACTCTACGAGTATATGCAGACGGTGCATCTGCTGCCGGCCGTTATCTCCGTCATGATCAACCCGCGCAAGCCGACCTTCAAGGTCACCGCCAAGGACGAGTCGGTTGCCGTCAGCCGGCTCTCCGAAATCAGCCGGCCATTTTTCGTCATCTTTGCCGCGTTGACGATCGCATTGGGCGTCGCAATCTATCGCGTTTACTCCGAGCCTTATAAAGCCGATGTCACATTGGTTGTCGGAGGCTGGAACCTTCTCAATCTTATTTTTGCCGGCTGTGCACTCGGGGTCGTCTCCGAGCGTGGAGAGCGCTCGTCGTCGCGACGGATAAAAGTCCGGCGCCGATGCGAGTTCGGCATGGGCGGAACCTGGCATGCCGCTTCCATCGAGGACGTCTCCGTCGGCGGTGCGCGCCTGCAAGTCTTCAGCCGTGAACTGTCCCAGCCGGATGTCACGACAGAAGCCGAAATTAGATTTCAGCCTCACGGCGGGGGTGAACCCGTCAAGCTTCCTCTGGTGGTAAGACATGTCGAGGTCTCGGGGGATGTGACTACGCTTGGCTGCCAATACCGGCCAAAGGGGCCATTGGATCACCGCTGGATCGCCGATTTGATCTTCGCCAACTCCACCCAATGGGCTGAATTCCAACAGAGCCGGCGCCGCAATCCGGGGCTGGTGCGCGGAACGATCTGGTTTCTCTGGTTGTCCATCTACCAGACTCAACGCGGGTTGATATATTTCCTTCGCGGGATGGCCGGGAAAAAGAACAAAAACCTCGGCAGAGGCAGCATCCAATGAACCGCGCCCTTTCATGCCTTATAGCCGTTTTGACCACCCTTCTCGCCACTGCGGGAATTTCGGCGGCCCAACCGGCGCCTTTCGATATGTCGAGCGAACGACCGGCAGAGCCGTCTGCTCCCCCACCACTGGCATTTCCCGATCTCTTTCGCCCTCCAATTCCTCACAACGGAACCTCCGCTCCTCAGCGACAAGGGCCGGCATCCTCCGATGCGGCGCCTCCACCGGTTGCAACCGGTCAGGAGCCGAGGCCCCAGGAGCAGAATAAAAGCCGCCGGTATCTCATCCCCGCGCCCGAATTGACCCTGGCGGGGGAGCATGATCGCCATTCCTGGTCGATCTATCTGACCGAAGAGCAGGCCGCCCTGCCGGCAAAGCTTAATTTCTCGTACCAGAACGCAATCGTTGTAGCCCCGGAAGCCTCGCTTCTGACAATATCGATCAACGAACGCGAAATTGGACAGAAGCGGATCAGTTCGCCAAATGGCATGAGCAATGCTGTCTTCGACATTCCGCCTCGCTTACTTCATCCGGGCGTGAACCTTGTCGAGTTTCGCGCGACCCAACGTCATCGGACAGATTGCGATATACGATCTACCTACGACCTCTGGACCAGTCTCGATCCCTCGCAAACCTTTCTTGAATTTGGCGGCGCCCGCCCTCTCGCGCCATCGGTGACAGAGGCGATCCGGGCAGTGGGTGGCGATGCAAACGGCAATGCCGAATTCCTGTTTCTCGCACCGGCTGCAAGTCAACCGGGTCCCGCCAAATCATTGCTTCGGCTCGCACAAGGCCTCTCGCTCCTATCCGGAATGCCGAACCAGCTCTTCTCTTTCCATTCGGACCATCTCGAAACCCTCGGCTCCGGCAAATTTGGCGTAATCATAGGCACCGTCGCTGAACTGCAACCTGTTTTTCCCGCACTCCCGCCCGCAGCAGGTTCCGCTGCAATAGCGACATTGACCCGGGATCCCGATAGCGGTGAGCAGGTACTTCTCTTGACGGGGCCGTCTTGGAACGCAATCAACGCAGCCATAGAGACCATAGTCGCGCCGACGAATCGTCCCCCTGAAATCCGGCGGGATGTCATGGCCACTCAGCGCTGGGCCGCTCCCGATGCACCGCTTCTCTTCGGCGGTGAACGGCTCTCCTTTTCACAATTGGGAATAAAGACGACGGAATTTTCGGGCCGCCGGTTTCGTACGAGCTTCAATGTCGCTGTCCCATCCGATTTCTATGCCAGCGCTTACGGCGAGGCGACTTTGCTGATCGATACGGCGTTTGCCGATAATGTCCAACCCGGCAGTCACCTGGATGTCTATGTGAACGGAAGCATCGCGACCAACCTGCCGATCACGTCTGACAACGGCGGCGTCTTTCAGCATCTGCCCATTCGGATTACGCTTCGCCATTTCAAGCCCGGATTGAATTCTGTTTCACTTGAGGCGGTTCTCCTCACCGACGAAGACAAGACGTGCATTCCTGGTACCACGGCTTCCGATGAACCCCGCTTTGCCCTTTTCGACAGTTCCGAATTCCACATGCCGCAATTTGGGCGGATTGGCCGAATCCCAAACCTGGAGGGTCTCACAGGAACGGCTTTTCCCTACAATCGCAAAACGGATCCACTCATGCTGTGGATGGATCGGTTTGATGCTGACACGCTGACGGCCACCGCAACGCTTCTGGCGCGTCTCGCATTTGTGGCAGGTCACCCGATCCCCGTTGAAACCGTCGCCTCTCCCAATGCCGTCGGCAATCGCGATGCCATTTTCATAGGATCAATTTCACAGGTCTCTCCGACGGTGCTGTCTCAGGTCAATCTCGCGCCGGAAAGCGCCGCTGCATGGCGTGCTGCCGATACGGCAATCCGGAACGAAGATACCACGACAACGTTCGAAAGATGGCGCACGCAAGTTCGAGGAAATATCTGGCGTGATCAGATCGCCTCATTTGAAGACTGGTTGAATCGAAATTTCGATATTTCGCTGAGTTCGCTGCAGCTCCTGCCGCAGCCAGAGCAGATATTTCGCCCTTCGAGCACCGATACTTTTGTTCTCGCACAGGGCAAAAGCACCAACGGATCCGGCGCCTGGACTGTCATTAGCGCGCCAACCCCGAGGGAGCTTCGACAAGGCACGGAGGAGCTCACACGTCAACGGAACTGGCAGCAAGTCGCCGGACGTTTGACCACCTATGCAAGCGCGACACAGAAGATTACTCCTCTGCCTGCATCCCGGTTTGCCTATCTGCAGACGGTTGGCCCGTCACTGGGCAATTATCGCTTAATCGCAGCCAACTGGCTTTCAAGCAACATCCTTTTCTATTCGCTGGCGCTCGTGATTTCGGCTACCCTTCTGGGGGTGTCGACGGCGGCTCTGCTCTCGGCGCTTGGGAGGAATAGATGAAGGGCGGACGTCAGTGGATCATAATAGCCATGCTCGTTCTTGCAGGCTTCTTCAGTGCGGCAGCAGCGGCGCAAGAGCCTTATGTCTCCGCCGAATTCTGGTCCGCCTACAAAGCCAAGTTTTTGAACGAGAGCGGCCGGATCGTTGACAATGCCAACGGCGATATCAGTCACAGCGAAGGACAAGGATATGGTTTGCTCCTTGCATTCCTCGCCGACAAACCCGCCGATTTCGAACAAATCTGGTCTTTCACCCGCACAGAGCTTCTGATTCGCGATGACGGACTGGCGGTCTGGAAATGGGACCCCGCCGCGACCCCTCATGTGACCGACAGCAACAATGCCACCGATGGCGACATTCTGATCGCCTATGCCCTAGCGCTCGCAGGCTCTTCGTGGCGCCGGCTCGACTATGTCGAAGCGGCGGCAAGGATCGCAAACAGTTTGCTGTCGAACACGATCGTGGAAGCGGGAGGACGAACCGTTCTGCTGCCGGCGGTGAAAGGATTCGGCGCGGGCGAGCGCGAGGATGCTCCGGTTGTAAATCCATCCTACTGGATTTTTGAAGCGCTGCCGGTCATGAACTTGCTCGCACCGTCCGACGAGTGGACCAAACTCTCCAACGATGGTCTGGCATTGCTCCAGACGCTGCAATTCGGTCCGCGGAAACTTCCTGCCGAATGGGTGAGCCTTGCGCAACAGCCAAAGCCTGCTGCGGGCTTCACGCGAGAATTCGGCTATAACGCATTGAGAATTCCGCTCTATCTCATAAGAGCCGGCATAAGTAACCGGGACCTGCTTGTTCGCCTTTCTCAGGGCATGACCAACGACGGGGCAACCATATCGACGATCGATCTGGAAACAGGCCGGGCCAAGGAGCCGCTCAGCGACCCAGGTTATCAGATCATCAACCATGTCATAAGCTGCGTACTTGATGGAACAAAGATCCCGGGCACGACCCAGCGGTTCGAACCAACCTTGTACTATCCGTCCACGCTGCAGTTGCTGGCGCTGGCGTTCGTCAGGGAAAGGCATCCGGAGTGTCTTTGAAGTTGCCCTTGGCTTTTTTCTTGACTGCGACTGTCGCTGGGGGCATCGCGACATCGATGCGCGGCGGCACCTCGCTCAATGATATCCTCGTCCGGTCTCAGACCATCTTTGCCGCTCCCGGGACACCCAAGGGAGATCGTGTTGCCCGAAATGAGCAAAAGTCCGATGCAGGGACGCTTGCTGAACAGATCCGCGCGACGCAACTTCCCTCCCGGCCGAGCCAGGGCGCCAATCCCTCTCCCGCTCCGATTGTCTCTCAGGCTCCGCCGCCGGGGGGAGGAGAAGGCAGCGCCGATCCGTCTGCACAACCGCAACCGGCCCAACCGGCAGAACCGGAAGTCGATGAAAGCGCTTTGCGATATTTTGCGGAGCGAGGAGACAGAGCCAGGTTGGAAGCCGAAATAGCGCGCCTGCGTGCTCTTTATCCCAACTGGACGCCCCCGACCGATCCGCTCGCCGTCCCGGAAAATCGCGACCGGCAATTGGAAAGCATGTGGCAGCTCTATTCAGAGGGGCGTTACGCAGAAGTGCGGAAGGCAATCGCCGAAAGGCAGACACGGGAGAGCGGGTGGCAGCCGCCGCCCGATCTTCTGGAAAGGCTCCAAGTTGCTGAATCGCGTATCCGGCTCGTGAACGCGTCGGATCTCAAACAATATTCAACGGTGATCGACATCGGCGCCGCAACTCCGAGCCTCCTCAATTGCAGCGATGTCGAGGTGTTGTGGCGCATTGCCGAAGCTTTCATCCGGACGGACCGCCCACAAAGAGGCGCGGATGCCTATACCTATATCCTGAGGAACTGCTCTAATCCCCAGGAGAGAGTGGCGACGATCCAGAAGGCCGCGGAGCTCCTTCCCTACGATTCCACCCAAGCGCTCCTTGCGTTCGAACAGATAGATTCATCAGGGGGTCGTGAATTCGACCGGATTCGCGACGACCTGGCCCGCCGGTTCATGGCCGAAGCCAGCCAAAGGCCCGAGCTTGCACTCGATCCGCAATATCCGGAGCGTATTCGCAACCTTGCCATCCGGGAGCAGCGCACCTCGGATTCCCTGCTTCTCGGCTGGTATTATCTTCGCCGCAACAACATGGCGGAAGCCGAACGATGGTTTCGCGCTTCACGGGAGAAGGAAAACTCCGCCTCGGCGTCGCAAGGGCTTGCCCTTGCGTTAATTGCGCGCAACGCCATGGCCGAGGCTGAAGAGGTCATGTACGACTGGAGAACCGACTCCGAAGAGGCAAAGGCGACCTATCTGGCCGCGACAGCCAATCTCCTGGCCGGTGATCCGCTTCCCTCGCTTCCCGAACCCATTTTGCAGCGGATAGCCGCCACCGTGCTGCAGGAGCGATATGTGCCAACCGCTCAACAGCTCGGTTGGTATGCCAGAACGCTGAATCAGCCACAAACGGCTGCGCGCTGGTTCGAGACGGCTTTGCAATGGAAGCCGGATGACGAACCTTCCGCCTATGGACTTGCCATCACCAGACAGCAGATCAACGACCGCGCCGGCGTGCAGGCGATACAGCGCGCCTGGGCCGGCCGCTCCGAGCGCATAGCCAATCTGGGCTTGATAACGGCGCGCGCGCCCTCTCCCGCCCTGCCGGTCGCTTCCGACGGAGCACCTGCACAGGCCAATCCTCCTCCTTCCGGTTCGGTCCCTCAGGCTGAGGGCTCGACCCCGCCAGCCGTTGTCGTTCAAAGAGAAACAAGGCCGGTCGAGACGCGTCGGACAACAGGCTGCTCGACAACGGCGCAGGCAACCGGGCTTTCTCCCGATCAAGCCCTCGCACGCGGATGGTGTCTGATGGACCTCAATCGCCCGCTTGAGGCAGCGGCTGCATTCGAGGTTGCGCTTCAAAGCCGCACACGCAGCGTTCGCGAGGATGCAGCTTATGGACAAAGCCTGGCCTATCTCAGGCTTGGCCTCACGAGTAAGGCGGCGGTCGCCGCCACAAAAGCCCCGCAGAATTCGCAAAGAGCCATGGAGCTTCAAGTCGCGATTCTTGCCGACCGTGCCGTTTCAGCTTTCGACGCCGGCCGTTATCGGGAAGCTCTGCTTTATCTTGACCAGAGGTCCGAACTGCAGCCGGAGCCAATCGATCTGATGGTCTTGCGCGGCTATAGCTACATGAACCTCGACAGGCATTGGGATGCGTTGAAGATTTTCGAAGCGGCAGCGGCAACCGGCAATCGGGACGCCAGCCGTGGCTTGGCCGATGTGAGAGAAGCCTTGCAATAGCAGAGAACCGGTGACCGATGGGAACATGCAAGGTCAGCGCTATTGGGAGGGTAAGCTACAATGCGAATCCGTCCGATCGGGAGCGAAACCGGGGCAAGATCGAATACGATCAGGCCGCAGTCTTCTTGTCGGTCAGGAGGTCTGTCATCTGGCTCACCGTCAGGGACCTGACGTGAGATGGCCTTGGAGATGATCGCCGCCGATTCCGGTAAGAAATGGCCTGTCAGGGTTGAAATTCCATTTCCGCCATCCCCAGGCAACCTCCCCCGGCCTCCTCGCACGACCCTCCGGCAATTCCGCGCAAACAATAGCGTCACAAGCATCTCTCAAGGCCCTGTTCCCGAGTCCGGCATCAGATATGATTGCTCTGCGCAGATCACCTGATTGCGACCGGAATTCTTGGCTCGGTAAAGCGCTGCATCGGCTACGCTGAAAAGCGCATGCGTGGTGATGTCCGCGGGCGCCTCCGGCGGCAAGGTAGCAGCTCCAATGCTGACGGTAACCTTATGGCTGGGCGGATTGCGCTCGTGGGACAGCGCCAGCGCGCGGACTTGCAAGCGAACCCTCTCCGCGACGGACCAAGCGCCCTGAATATCCGTGTCAGCGAGGAGAACCGCGAACTCTTCTCCTCCATAGCGGGCGGCGACATCGGCCGGTCGGCCGACGCAATTGCGGATAACGGTTGCGATCTGCCTGAGGCATTCGTCTCCAGCCGCATGACCATAGGTATCATTGAAAAGCTTGAAATGGTCAGCGTCTATCAACAGGAGAGAGAATGGCGTTCCGTTCCGGCGAGTGCGCAGCATCATTTCCTCGAAACGAGTGTTGAATAAGCGCCGGTTGGCAAGCTTTGTCAGTTCATCCGTATTGGCCAGTGCATCCAGTTGGTCCTGCCTCTTCTTGTGCTGGGTCACGTCTCGCGTAATCGCAACAACCCGCGCTTCAGCCGCCTTTTCATGGGCCGGCAATTTGCTCAATGCCGTCTCGAGCCAGACCTCCTCGCCATCCGGCTTGGTATGCTTGGTCGTGAACTTTTCCTGGGTCGAGCCGTTCCTCAACCGTTCGGCGGCCTCGCGAACGGTTTCCTCGGTGTCTTTCGTCATCCCGGCAAACACACTTCGTCCGACAAGCCTTGCGGGTTCAATCCCCAGAATCTGCTTTGAGGATGGGGACACATATTCCCTGATGCCCCTCACGTCGAAGCGGGAGATGACGTCACTCGAAGATTCCGCCAGCAAGCGGAATTCCGCCTCGCGCGCTGCCAGCTGAGTTTCACTCTCCCGGCGCAGCTTCAGTTGATGGCGCCAAATAAGAGCCGCGAGAATCGTGACAGCCATCAAAACGGCTGCGTAGAACCAGCGGACCTCTGCGGTCTTTGCCCATGTCAGGAAAACCTCCTGCTCGGAAGCCGCGGCAAGAACGACGATCCCGGTGCGGTCGCTCTGATAGAAGCCTCCAATCCGGATCGTCTCGTCGACCGGTGACCGATAGCGATAGGCTCCGACAGTCATCGATTTGAGATAGTGCGTGAAGAGATCATGGGACGCGATATTGCTTCCGAGCAGAGTCTCCTGCATCGGCCCGCGCGCAAGAATAATGCCATCCCCCCGAGCCAGCAGAAATGATCCTCCGCTTCCAACATCGAAGTTCCGGAAGAAGTTGACGAAGTGGTTGACGCGGATGGTGGAGACGACGACGCCTCCGAACGTGCCATCAGGCAGTATCACCCGCTGGGAGATCGGGAGTACCCACTCCTGAGAGAGCCGGCTCTTGATCGGTTTGCCAAGAACAGGCAACCGGAAAGGACTGGACTTATGAAATTGAAAATAGTCGCGGTCGGCATAATTCATCGTTGCCGCCGGACCATCGGCCGATGTTGCGATCATCTGACCCGCGGCATCGATATAGGACAGCGTGTCGAGCGTCGGAGACGCCTTCATCTGGAGCGCGATGACCGCCTTGATCTTCTGCGGCGCCTCGGGATGGTTCTGTTCATCGCGGATCTCGGAAATCAGGCTGGCAAGAGAAAGCCACGACATCTCGATCGTGTCGTCTGCATGCTGGGTGATCGCTTCCGCCGTCTGCTCCAGACTCGTCTCGACGCGAGCGACTTGCGCCCTCCAATGTGAGTACTCGGCCCAGCTCAACAGAGCAATGAAGGCACAAAAGCC
Organism: Neorhizobium descurainiae; assembly: GCF_051400715.1. Lineage (NCBI taxonomy): Bacteria > Pseudomonadati > Pseudomonadota > Alphaproteobacteria > Hyphomicrobiales > Rhizobiaceae > Neorhizobium > Neorhizobium descurainiae. The sequence continues at coordinate 27,478 of NZ_JBLFFK010000007.1, read as the reverse complement.
GAACATCACAACGGCCGTTGTCACAGCAGATCGGGATATCGCAGCTCGCATTGTCGCCTCCGCAGACAAAGGTGTCTTCCCAATTCACGTTTATATATTCCTGTGTCCTGAACAACAAAGGTCCCCCGACCTTGGAAATCATCCATGAAAAGACACAGGCGACAGGCAAGGAAAAGTGACTTCCACCATACCGCTGAGCATGTTTTCGCGCGCCACCAGCAATCGCAAGGCATGTCCCATCCGCCAGGCCGTTGGTCACCAAGCGACGTGGTTTGGAACTGACCAGCCTCGCCGATCAGCCAATCCAGGCCATCCCGGGCTCGACCTGCTCGCAGAAAAGTGCCGCACTTTGATTTGCCTGTTCGACGGCGATGCGGACAAGATCCTGATGCGTCGACGACTGATAGGTCGCGATTATCGGCATCGGCGGAAACCGTTTCGACACCTTCACGGGACACAGAAGCCCGCCTTTCAATTCGCGCATGATCGTGACGGTCGGGATGGCGCCGATCCCGAAGCCATCCACCAGCAGATTGATAATCGCATAGAGCGAATTGCAGCTGGTCAGCTTCGAGGCCAGCACCTGCTCGTCGTGAAAGTAGGGCGCGATCATCTGGTAGGGGGGCGAATCCTTCGGGAACGAGATGATCGGCATGTCGGCAAGCGACGCGACGCTATAGATCCGGTCCGCCTCGATCAGCTTCGGCGAGCCGGCCCAGACCATCTGCAGCGTGCAGGAACGGAAGCTCCGGAAGCCTTCGCCAATGAGCGGCTGGATGGCAAAGACGATGTCGAAACGGCCTTTCCGCAGGCCACGCAGCAACGGCTCGGTGCCATCTACCGTCAGTTCGATCTTCAGCCCTGCAAACCGCTGATGCAGCGCATCGATGAAATGCGGCATCCAGGTGGATGAAACAGAATCGATCGCGCCGATCCTGAGTGGAACGAGAACCGGCGCGTCGAGGCCGGAAAGGCCGGCATCGAGCTTGTCCAGCTCGCCGAGGATGCTCTCGAACGACTGCAGCGCCCTTTCACCTTCGGGCGTCAGGCTGAAGTCGCGTTCGTTACGGTTGATCAGCCGGTATCCAAGCTCGTTTTCGAGCGCTGCGATACGACTGGAGATCGCCGGCTGCGTCATGTTCATCTCCTGCGCGGTCCGCCCAAAATGGCGGTTCCGGACAATCGCCACGAAGGTCTTCATGTCGATGATGCGCATGCTGAACGGGCAACCGGCGAGATGTCGTCGCGAAAGGAGTTACGATGCCAGCATGATATGGCGGATCTGGGTGTATTCAAGCAGAGACTGCATGGAAAGATCCGAACCGTAACCGGAATTCTTCATGCCGCCATGCGGCATCTCGGTTGCGAAGACGCCATGCGTGTTGACCCATGTCACGCCGTATTCCAGCGCATCGGCCACCCTAACCGCCGCCTTCTGGTCTGCGGACCACACGGAAGAAGCAAGCCCGTATTCCGAGCTGTTGGCGAGCCGCACCGCTTCCTCCGGATCGTCGAAGGCGGTCACCGTCACCACAGGCCCGAAGACTTCCTTCTGGGCGATTTCCGCCGCGAACGGCGCGCGCACCAGCGTCGGAGCATAGAAGAACCCCTTGGAGCCGGTCTTTTCACCACCGGTCAGGACCTCGGCACCCTCGCCGCGGGCGCGATCAACGAAACCTGCAATGCGCTCCTGCTGGCGAGCGCTGATTACCGGCCCAAACTCCACGTCGTCGCGCTCCGGCTCACCATAGACGAGGCTTTCGACCATCGACTTCATGGCATCTTCGACATCTGCGGCGATGCTGCGATCCACCAGGATACGGCAGGCGGCCGTGCAATCCTGGCCGGCGTTGTAGAAGCTTGCCTCGCGTAGCGTCCCGACGAGGTCGTCGATATCGGCATCCTTCAGCACGATCACCGGTGCCTTGCCGCCGAGTTCCAGATGGGTGCGCTTGATGCGCTCGCCGGCCGCCGCCTGCAGAACCGCACGACCGGTGCGGATATCGCCGGTCAGCGAAACCATACGGACATCGCGATGGGAGATCAGTGCCTGGCCGACATCCGGCCCATTGCCGCAGACGACGTTGACGACGCCGGGCGGCAGGATATCGTTGAGTATGGCGCCGAGTGCGATCAGCGAGAGCGGCGTGTTTTCGGACGGCTTGATGACGACCGTATTGCCCGCGGCAAGCGCCGGCGCGAGCTTCCAGGCCGCCATCAGCAGTGGGTAGTTCCAGGGCGCGATGGAGGCGATGACGCCGACCGGATCGCGGCGCACGAGGCTGGTCATCGAGGCCGACCGATAGTTAACGCCTACGGCACCTTGCATGTTGCGTGCGGCACCGGCAAAAAAGCGGAATACATCTGCTACGTTGGCGAGTTCGCCAGCTTTTACATAACGGAATGGCTTGCCGGCATTGAGCGACTCGACCCGGGCAAGCGCGTCGGCTTCGGCCAGGATACGGTCGGCGATCGACAGCAGCAGCAGGCTGCGTTCCTTCGGCGTCGTGCGGCGAAAGCTTTCGAACGCCTTGGAGGCAGCGGCGACGGCCGCCTCGATCTGCAGGACACTGGCGGAATTGACCTCGGCGATCAGCGCTCCGCGGGCGGGGTCGAACGTCTTTTCAGGGGTGCCGTCACCGGCCACGAAGGTTCCGTTGATGAGCAGGCGGGTATCGAAAGCGGGCACTGGGAAACTCCTGGAAAAGGCTTATTCTGCTAGCGTGCGGATATGCGTGGGCTCGACCGAGATGGCGATCTTCGCGCCGGTCTCAAACACCGGCGCCTTGGGCCCAAGAATGCTGAGGCGATGGCCGTCGAGCCGCACGATGTAGCGATAGCGCGAGCCGAGATAGACGCGGGTGACGATTTCTCCGGCAAGGCTTCCCGGCGGAATGCTTTCTCCGACAGGTGAGAGAACGGCGTCTTCCTGACGGATCGCCAGGGTGACTGGGCCGCGGGCCGTGGTCTTCAGATCGAGCGGCAGGCGCTGACCATTGCCGAGAAGCGCGGAAACGATGCCTCCCTCTTCCAAGACCGTCGCCGGCACAAGATTGGCGGCGCCGATGAAGGACGAAGCAAAGCCGGTGGCGGGGTTGGCATAGAGATCATGCGGTGCGGCCTGTTGCTCGACCCGACCGGCGTTCATCAGCACGACGCGGTCGGAAAGGCTCAGCGCCTCCTCCTGGTCGTGGGTCACGAACAGCGTGGTCAGCTTGAGGCGACGGTGAATCTCGATCAGTTCGACCTGCATGTCTTCGCGCAGCCGCGCGTCGAGGTTGGAAAGCGGTTCGTCGAGAAGAAGAACCTTCGGATCGGAGACGACCGCGCGGGCAAGCGCCACACGCTGCTGCTGGCCACCGGAGAGCTGGCGCGGCCGCCGGTCCGCGAGATGGGCGAGCTGCACGGTTTCGAGGGCGGCGCGGGCGCGCTCGTATTGTTGCTCGCGCGTGCCGATATTGCGCATGCGCAGGGGAAAGCGGACATTCTCGACGACGTTCAAATGCGGCAGCAGCGCATAGGACTGGAACATCATGGCGATGTCGCGCTTCTCCGGCGCAAGCCCGGTGACGTCACGGCCATCGATCTCCACGCGGCCGGCGGAGACATTCTCCAGGCCGGCGACAATGCGCAGAAGCGTGGTCTTGCCACAGCCGGAGGCACCGAGAAGGCTCACGAATTCGCCGGACGCGACATCGAGATCGATGCCGTGCAGCACCTTGACCGGGCCATAGGTCTTTTGAATCGAGGAAAGGCGGACGTTGGACATATGGATCAGGAACTCGCGAAACGTTGAAGGCCGAGGATGCGGTCGATCACGGCAATCAGGATGATCGTGATGGCGATCATGATGCTCGACACGGCGGCAACGGTGGGGTCGGGGCTGAATTCGAGCTGACCATAGATCTGCACCGGCAGGGTCGTCGTCTGCGGATTGCGCAGGAAGAGCGACAGCACCGCCTCATCGAAAGAAATGTTGAAGGCAAAGAAGCCGCCGGCGATCAGGCCCGGCCGGCACTGCGGCAGGACCACATGGAAGAGCCGCTGTGGCCGGTTGGCGCCCATGGTGCGGGCCGCCTGTTCCAGGAATGGGTCGCTCTTGGACAGCACAGCAAGCGTGGTGCGCACCACATAGGGCAGGCAGATCACGGTGTGACTGACCCACAGCGCCAGGAAGGAGACCGCGCCGAAGGTACTGCTCCATAGCATCAGCATGCCGATGGCGTAGATGATTGTCGGCAGGACGAGCGGCGAGAGAAACAGTGTCTCCATCTGCATGGAGAACGGCAGGCTGCGTCGCGACAGGGCAATCGCCGCCGCGCCGCCGATGACCGTAGCACTCACCGTCACCGCCAGCGCCAGTTTCAGGCTCAGCCAGAAGGCGGAGAGATAGGCGTCCGACGTCAGCGCCGTCTTGTACCAGATCAGCGAAAAGCCGGTCGGCGGGAAGGCGATGAACTGGCTTTCCGAAAAGGAGACGCCGACGACCACGACGAGCGGCGCGAGCAGCAGCATGGCCGTCAGTGCGACAAACATATAGGCGGCGACGCGGAGCCAAAGGGGAACTGCCCTAACCATTGCGCTTCTCCGACAACGCCATGTAGGGCACGAGCAGCAACGCGACGCCCAGGAAGAGGATGACGGCCTGTGCTGCGGCAAACGGCCAGTCCAGCGTCTGACTCACCGACTTGTAGATCGAGCCCGCTAGGACCTCGATGCGCGCCCCGCCCAGCAGGCCAGGCGTCACGAAAGAGCTTGCCGATAGCGTGAAGACCAAAAGCGAACCGGACACCAGACCAGGCAGCGAAAGTGGCAGGATGACGGTGCGGATCGTGTCGAGGAAGCTGCAGCCCATGGTGCGGGCGGCCTCTTCCAGGCGCCGGTCGATGCCGCCAATGACGCCGATCAGCGAGAGCACCATGAAGGGGAGCAGGACCTGTACCATGCCGATGACGATCGCCGTCTCGGTATGCATCAGCGCGAAATTGCGCGGCACGAGGCCGAGCGTCCGCAAGATATCCGATAGGGGGCCGCTGCGGCCGAGCAGCACCATCCAGCCGAAGGTGCGTACCACGACGCTGGTCATCAGCGGCAGTATGACCATCACCACAAGCCAGAGGCGAAGCGACGGAGAGACCCGCGAGACAATATAGGCGAACGGAAACCCGATCATCGCGGAAATCACCGTAATCGTCAGCGAAAGGCGGACGGTCCGCCAGAGGATTCCAAGGTAATAGCCGTCCGAAAGAAAACGGTAAAAATGCTGGAACGGCCCCCCGAAAGCGCCATCGCCGGCATCCGCAAAGGCAAGCATCAGCATCTGCGCGATGGGCGCCAGAAAGGCGAGCGCCAAAAGGGCAAGGCCCGGCACCAGCAAGGCCAGGTTTTCATGTCTATCCGTCATGAGGACCGACCATAAGGCCGCCGTCCGACACTGCAAACAGGTTTCGGGGAACGGCTGGACAAAACAAACACGAGATTGGATATCCCGCTACGATCTCGCGCCTCCCGAAAAATCCGAAAGCCGCGCGAGTAGTTCCGGTCCGCTCCACACGGACCGGCAAGCCTATCAGCCGATCAGTGGCCGATCGTCTTGTTCCAGGCTTCCACCCAAGCCGAGCGGTTGGTTTCGATGACGGTCGGATCGAAACGGACAAGGCCGGCCGCACCCTTTTCACCATAGACGACGTCGGCGGCGACATCCGGCGCAAGCTGCGTCTTGGAATTGGTCGGCGTATAGCGCAGTTCGTTGGCGAAGCAGGCCTGAGCCTCCTTCGAGATCGTCATGTCGATGAACTTCAGCGACAGGTCGGCATTCGGGCGTCCGGCGACGAGGCTCGCCGTAATGAAGCTCGCCGGGGTGCCCTCGGCGCCCTGCACGAATTTAGCATCGAGGCCGGCCTTCTTCAGCGTGAAGGCGTAGTCGGACGCGTAGGGTGCTGCCCATGCATCGTTCTGGGCAAATTCCTGCTGAATTTCAGGCGACTTCGATACGACGATGGCGCCGGCATCGAGCATCTTCTTGACCGTGGCGAGGCCCGGCTTGAGGTTGGTGAGATCACCGCCCGCGACCTTATTGAGCATCAGGAAGCCCAGCATGCCGTAACCGTTGGAAATGTCGGTCAGAACAAGGTGATCGGCATAGGCCGGATCGGCCAGATCCGCCCACTTGGATGGAGCCTTCGGAACCTTGTTCACAGCATAGACGAGTCCGATGGCGGCGATCGAATAGGCTGGGCCTTCGCCCTTGGCGACGTTGGCCTTGGCGAAATCGTAAAGGTCGGCGAGGTTCGGCACTTTGGAGGCATCGATCGCCGAGACCAGCCCTTCCTTGGCGGCGACGATTTCCTGGCCGCCCGAGAAGTGGATGACGTCATATTGCGGCGCTGCCTTCTGGGCGCGGAGCTGCGCGAAGGCGTCGGCCGAATAGGCAGTCACGATGTTCACCTTCGCGCCGTTCGCCTTTTCGAAGGGGTCGATCACGCATTTGCGGTGGGCCTGCTCATAGGCGCCGCCGAAGGAATTGATTGTAATGGTCTTTTCCTGCGCGAGCGCGCTGGTGGCGAACAGGGCGCAGGCGCCCGTGGTCAAGAACTTCCCGAACTTCGTCATGATCGTTCCCTTTTTCTGTCGAATTATTGAGCGACCGCCCTTGCGATCGAAGGGCGGCCGCCGTCGTTCATGCCAATTTTCAAGCCAGCCGGCCGATCTCGACCGTCTTGATGCCTTCCTTGCGGATAAGACGGCACTGTTCGGCAACCTTGTCCAGACCTTCGGTCATACGGCCGAAATAGGTGCAGGGAATCCAGCCGGTCGGACCGAACGTCCGTCCACCGACGCCGTAGAACATGCCGATCTCCCAAAACTCATCCGGATCGATCTTGAAGAAGTTCTTCGGCTGGTAGAACCACAGTAGTTCACCGACTTCCGGGATGATGGTCTGGTTTTCGGGCGGGATGGCGCGCGGATCGAAATTGCGGTTTTCCTCCGGCAGGCCCATCATGATTTCAGGACCGGAGAACATTGCATGCGAGGCCGGAATGCGGATCGGCTTTTCCAGCGCGCCCCAGATGGCCTTGCAAGTCTCCGGTGCCACGTCCCAATAAAGAGTTATTATGCCCTTCACCTTCGCTTCGGTGAAAGTGAGGTAAAGCTTCCTGTCGCTCATGAACGTCCTGCCATGCGTTTGATTGCCCCTGAATTGCATGACAAAGCCGGTTATGTGTCCAATTCCGAATTTGGATCACCTTGATAAATATGTTTTATCAATCTAGCCGCGAAATCCTCATCCATGACCCTATTTGGAGCAGAGTGACGACCATTCCTGCGCATTGTCGAACCGGCAACTTCCGACGAAGACGTCAGCGTTGGAGGCTAAAAAATCCTCTTACATCGCTGGCTTTGCCGCGACTTAAAAACCACAGGAAACCAGCGCTGCCTTTTCCCGGGACTGACATCACAGCAGGCCCGCCGCATTGGCAGACACCAATTTGCGGATGTCGGACTTGGGCATCTCAAGGTCGAGCAGGTCATTGATGATGGCGCGATAACCCTCGACCGGGCGCGGCATCTTCACGAGGCCGAGGTCGGAGCCGAATATGGTCATCTCCACGCCGGCTAGGTCCACGAGGCGGCGCAGTTCCGCGGCATTCCATTTCGACGGGCCGCGCTCATTGGGGATGAACATGCAGATGGAATGTTCCATATAGACGCCAAGCCGGCTCAGCTCACGGATATCATCGTCTGAGCAACCGATGACATAGGTGGGGTGATTGATCATCATCTTCTTCACGCCGCGCCGCTTCGCTTCCGGATAGAGCACCTTCAACTCGTCCACCGAGAGATGCCCGCTCGAAAGAATGATGTCGCCTGCCGCGATGACGTCGAGAACCTCGTTGGTTTCCTTCGTCAGCTTGCCATTCTCGTCCAGCACGCTGAGTGGAATGGGCGGCAGCATCGGATTGACGCTCTTCGGATAGTTCTTCGTCTCGCTGGCGCTCTTGTCGATGTGGTTTGCCGCCGCGAATGTCGGCATCCAGACGATCTTGCCGCCGAGCTTGACGGCGTGGTCCACCGCATGCGGATTGATGCCGCCGCTGGCATTGTTAAGGGCGACGCCGGAATAGAGACGCACCCCCGTATCCGGATAGAGCGTTTCAAGCAGCTTTGCATGCGCCATGCCAGGGTAGAAATGATCCTTGTAGACAAGTGCGGAGAAGCCCGCTTCGGACGCCTCCTTCATCGCTTCGTAATGATCCAGCAGACGCGGAAAGACCGCCGGCCCGCTATGGCAATGCAGATCGACGGCGCCGACCAGGAGGTCGGCGATCTCGGCTTTTCGGTCGACGGTGGCGGAGGAGGCTTCGGTCATGTGCGGGGACTCCCATCAGGGCTGATTGTCTGGTTCAACGCGCGACTTTATCCGGCGCGGGATATTCATCGGCATTCAGCACCCAGCCTGGCTTGGCGGAAAAATCGGCGCGCGGCGGGCTGAAGATGTCGACCAGCACGTTCTTCACCGGATCCATGGACCGCGATGTGTGGATGGCCGGCGGCGGGATGACGGCCACGGAAGGTGCGGCGCAAAGCTCGGCATCGTCCGGCCGCCAGGCGTTGAGGTCGCTGATCCAGGGCCAGCGCAGGTAATGGATGTAGGAGCCCGCGACACAGAGCGAATACTGCTCGAAATCGTCGTGGAAGTGCGGCGACATCCTGGTGACGTCCCGCGGACCGCTGCCGGGCAGGAAGTTCACCATGATCGTCGAGCAGCGAAAAATGATCCCGAACCGGCCCGGTTCCGGGGGGACGTCCAAGCTGTAGTGTCGCAGTTTATGGCCGTGGATCGGATCGGGCCAGGCCCGGAACGGCGGCACGTTCGGATCGGGATTGATATAGGAGATCGCATTTGAGCATTTGGCGACGAGATCTTCGGCGCGGGTCGTCACCAGCCGGATCACTTCGCCGTCGCCCTTCAGATGTACTTCGCTGTCGCCGGGCGGCACGACGACGATGCAGTAACCGTCAACCGTGACGCTCTCGCCGTTCCAGCGAACCTCGACTGGCGTGTTTCGGTTGGGCAGCAGTACGACATATTCATCCCGCTGGTTGGTTCGGGAAAGCACCAACCCCGTTTTTCCTCTCGTATGCGCCACGACGAGGTTCTGTCCCCGCGCGTAATAGGTCTCGCTGCCATCCATCACTTCCTGTGGCGGAGCATCGTAGAAACGGGCATATTCTGCGCCCTTGTAGGCCGTTGGCGCAGGATTGCTGCGGGCCGCCGCGGTATTGAGGCTCGCGCGGGGATCGTTTGCTGCGTACATGTCTATGTCCTAACGTAATGTTTTTCAGTTCGTTGCGGCTCCGAATTCGGCACGGATGCGGTTGGCGCTGGAACGCAGGAGGCCCTGATCGGAGGAGACAATAAAGGCACTCGCACCGTCCGCGCGGAAAGGTTCGGTCTCCTCCACTGCGCCGATCATGACGCAGATAGGTTTGCCGGCATTTCGGGCGGCCGTCATGATGCGCGCAACCGCATCCTTGACCACCGCTTCGCTCGCCGACCTGGCCCCGAGAGACACCGTCAGGTCCCCGCGGCCGATGAAGATCCCGTCGAGCCCATCGACCGCTACGATATCTTCGATGACATCGATCGCCGCGCGATCCTCGATCATCGCCAGCACCGCGATCTCGCGATCCTGCGCCTCGATATGCGCCCACATGCCCGTGGCTCCGTATCCGCCCGCCCTCGGCGAATTTGAGAAGCCGCGGGCGCCTCCGCGATACCGGCTTGCGGCAACAACGGCACGCGCGGTCTCGACCGATGCGACATGCGGAACCAGCACACCGGTCGCTCCGCAATCCAATACCGACTGGATGGCGCTCGGAGCCGATGAAGGTACCCGCACAAGGCCGGCGATGCCACTCGCCCGGCATGCCAGCAGAATCTGGTCGGTGATGACGCGATCGATGGGCGCATGCTCCTCGTCGATGACGACGAAGTCGAAGCCCGCACGGCCCAGGATTTCCGATGCATGGCCGGTGGGCGTCTTGACGAACGCGCCGAGCAGTTGCTCACGCGCCTTGAAGCGGGCTGTAAATTCCGTCCGTCGCATTCTCTCCTCCTAATGCCGTTTCGTTTGGTCACTCTGCGGCGTTCATCCGCGGCATGCGAGGCTTGGCGTCGGGCCTTTTCAACGGCTGAAATACAAACCGGGCCCCCCGCTTAAGTCAGCGGTTTGACCAGCTTGAACACCGCCTGAAGCGATGCAACGGCCTCGCTGCCCACGTCCACAAGCCCGTCCAGAAACACCAGCGTGCGCGTCTGACGGATGATGCGGCAGCGAGCGATCAGGAAATCGAGCGACCGCACCGCCGAGAGGTATTGGATGTTGAGCTGGACGGTGACCGACCGCACCGGCTCGGTTTCGGAGCCTTGCGCCCGCGATAGGATTTCGAAAAGCGTGCCGCCGAGCGCCTGATCGCAAAAGGTCGCCAAGGCACCTCCATGCATGACGCCCGCGTTGTTGAGCGTGTTGGGCGTGCAGAGCATGCCGAACACGAATTGCCCATCCTCCTGCTGCTTGTACCAGAACGGCCCGATCAGCTCGGAAAAGGGGTTGGATCGACGCTTGGTCCAACCCGCTGCCGCCGGATCGAAGGGGGCCTCGGAAACGGGATTGTGATCGCTTATCAAGCCGCCGCCCTCGCCGCGTCCAACGACAGGATCTCGCGGGCTTCCGCCGGCGTCGCCGGTTCTGCGCCGAGTGCGCGGATGATTTCGACCGCTCGCCTGACCAGCGGCACATTGCCCTCCGACAGAACGCCATGGTCGAGGAAGAGATTATCCTCCAGCCCGACGCGGCAATGCCCGCCGAGGATGACCGACTGCGCGACCATCGGCATCTGGGCGCGGGAAATGCCGAACGCGGACCATTGCGTGCCGGGCGGAATGAGCGAGCGCATCAGAAGCATCGCTTCTGTCGTGGCGGGAGCCCCGCCTGGAATGCCGAGGCAGAACTGGAAGAACGGCGGTTTGGGGAGATGCCCCGCTTCGAGGAGCCGTACCGCCACACCCACATGGCCAATATCGAACACTTCAAGCTCCGGCTTCACGCCGGCGGCCTGGATGGCCTTCGCCATGGCGATCAGGTGCGGCGGCGTATTGACGATCGCCCGGTCGCCGAAATTCATCGTCGCCACGTCCAACGTGCAGATATCCGGCCGCAGGCGCGAGACATGGTCGGTGCGAACACCCGGCGAGCGAATGGGCGGCGCGGCAGTCTCATCGAGCGGCGGCGCGTAACCTGCGCCCGGGCCGGCGGTCAGATTGATGATGACGTCCACGCCGGACCGGCGAATACGCTGCATCACATCTTCGTAGAGCTCGAACTGCATCGAGGGGACGCCGGTCTGCGGGTCGCGCACATGGATATGCACGGAAGCTGCCCCGGCTCTCGCCGCAGCAACCGCCTCGTTGGCGATCTGCTCGGGCGTGATCGGCACGTGTTGGCTATTCTTCGACAGCGCGCTACCGCCTGTAACGGCACATGTCAGTATCACCCTACGCTTCATTGGGTTCCTCCCAGGGTTAAAGGCGCGATGGCCATGACCGAGCCTGCCCCGGATGGAGCATCGTTCGGCGGATATGGGTTGAAATGTCGGCTTAGTAGCCGATGCTGGTGAGGCTGCGCATGTCCACCTGGATGGCGGATGCGGCCTCGAGCATGGGCTCAATCACGGTTTCCAGGATGCGATCCGGCGGCACCGCAGTCCGGTAGAAACCGACCCCCATGCAGGCCGTGCAGCGCTGTCCGTCCAGAATCGGAACGGCCACGAAATCGAAGACCCGGCGCGGTCCGCCGACCCTTGCATAGCCCCGCTTGCGGGTCGCTCTGAGATCCCGCAGCACGCGCGCCGCATCGAACGGCCTGCCCCGTTCGCGACGCTGCTGGGTGAGCGCGTTGAGAAGCAGCGCCCGCTCCTCGTCGTCGCAGAAGGTCAGATAGCATTGCCCCATAGCCGTCAGTTCCAGGTCGAGGAACCGGTGCAGCACGGGAAACGGATAGGCCCAGGGGCTGATCGGCGCCGTGGTGAAGCTCACCAGGATATGCCCGTCCCTGAGCGTCCCGAGGCTCACGGGCCATTTGATATTGTTGGTCAGCGCCACCGCCCGCGAGCGCGCCGCCTCGATCAGCAACGGCGCGCCGTTGAAGCCGGACGCCAGTGAAACGACCTTGGACGTGACGCTGTAGCCGCCGACGAAATTGTCGCGCACCACATAACCTTCGCTGATCAGCGTTTCGAGCATCCGGACGATGGTCGGCTTGGAAAGTCCCGTCACCTGATGCAGCGAACCGATCGTCGCAATACGCTGAGCATTGAGCGCCTGCAACAGCAGGAGAACCCGGCGCGCGGATTCGACGGGGGCATAGGATGCCTTGTGTTCGTCGATGCTGCCACGCAATGAATTAGCCCTACAATGAAGATCGTTGTATTTCGGCAGCTGGGGAGATTTGGCCGGTCTCTCCTTCAACTCGCTTTCCAGCATTCAGAACTCCTCCCAGAATTCCTCCGCACCGATCTTTCAACCAATGCCCGAATGAAGGGTAGTACCGACCCACCAGCTGCGCCAGAGGCTTCTTTCTCCATTTCAATGGGTGAAATGCCGAAGGTCAGGTATGGGGTCGGCGGAAGACGAAGGCGATGAAGCCGCAATAGCAGGCGGCGAGCGCCGCCACGGCGATCACGGGAATGATCATGCCCACGAAGGTGGCAGCCGTGCCGATGAGGAAACTGCCGACCGCCGGGCCGCCGCGGATGATCATGCTGTAGACACCCATCACCCGCCCGAGCTTTCCGGGTTCGCTTTCGAGCTGCAGCAGGGCCTGGCCGGCAATCCCCGCATACATGTTGGCAAAGGACATGCAAAAGATCGCAACGAGCGCGAGGTGAAAACTGGGCGTCAGCGCGAGCGCCGCAAGGCCAACCGTGGCGCAAAGCGCCGCAAGCGCAATCCCGAGAGCGCCCGGCGCGCTCGGCGGCCGCGACAAGGTTATGGACCCGGACACGATCGAACCGAAGGCCGAAGCCGCCATCAGCGCGACGAACCCGTCTATGCCCCTGGCGAAGAGCGCATCGGAAACGGCCGGCAGCATCTGCAAGATCCCGTTGACACTTATACCGGTCATCCCCATCAGTCCCAGCGTCGCCAACAGGCTTTTATGCCCGAGCACATAGCGGAAGCCGTCGGCGGTACCCGCCCCCCGGACGTGATCGGGAGGCCGGTCGATACCCTTATGCACCCGGATCACGGCTAAAGCGTAGGAAAAGAAAGCTATAGCCACGGCGCTTGCCGCAAAGGTAACGCCGACATTGACCTCGCTGATCATCACACCGGCGATGATCGGCCCGACGAAGCGCGCCAGGTTGAAGCTCAGCGCATTCAGAGCGACCGCCGCATGCAGATAGTCCGGCGGCACGATCTCCCGGATCAGCGACAGCCGTGCCGGTTGCTCCAGGCTGCTGGAAATCCCCAGAACCAAGGTTAGTCCGAACAGGACTTCGACACTCGTTATCCCCAGCCAGGAGAGGAGGGCAAGCACGACGGACTGCAGGATGGCCGCCGACTGGGCCAACCGCAGCACCTTGATCTTGTCATGCGCATCCGCAAGCGAGCCGGCGAAACTGCTGAGGAAGATCGACGGCAGCATGTCGGCGGCGGCGATCAGCCCCAGCCAGAACGGCGATTTGCTGAGCTCCCAGGCAAGCCATGCGACGCCGATTTTCTGCATCCACATGCCGAGAACGGAGACGAGGCTGCCGATGGCAAAGCGGCGATAATGCAGGTCGTTCAGGGCAAGCAGTGGATTGTAACGTCCAACCTTGGCAGCGCTCATGGGCACGACCGGCAAAAATGGAAACTCAGCGCGCGTTGCAAGTTTCACCTATGACATCGGGGGGATGGTCCGCGGCTAGGACGCCGCCGGAATGTTTCATCAGTCCCGATGAGTTAGAGCGCCGGACGGCAGAGGGTCCATCTCCGCCGTCCAGCGATTTCAAGGCATGAAACGCCGACACCGGCATCCGGCCTACCGGATATCAGCCTGCTTTGGATCAGTCGTCCTCGGCGAACACGACCTTCCGGCGGTTGCGGATCGCCGGAAACAGGACGGCTAGGAGCGTCGCCGCCGAGATGATCAGCAGGCCTGCGGTGATCGGCCGGTGGAAGAAGGCGAGCGGATTGCCATCCGCCAAGAGCATGGCGCGGCGCAGATATTCTTCCAGCATCGGCCCCAAGACGAAGCCGAGCAGCAACGGGGCAGGCTCGCAATCGAGCTTGGTGAGGCCATAGCCGACCACCCCGAAAACCGCCATCACCACAAGATCGAACGGGTTGTTGCCGACGCTGTACACACCGATCGCCGAAAAGCCGATGATGGCCGGGAAGAGGAGATGGTTACGCACCGACAGCAGTCGCACCCATAGCCCGACCAGCGGCAGGTTGAGGATCACCAGCATCAGATTGCCGATCCACATGGAGACGATCACGCCCCAGAACAGCACCGGCTTCTCGTTGACGAGGTTCGGGCCAGGGGCAACCCCCTGCAGCATCAAGGCACCGATCATCAGCGCCATGACCGCGTTCGAGGGAATGCCGAGCGTCAGCATTGGAATGAAGGAGCTCTGGGCGCCGGCATTGTTGGCGGATTCGGGACCGGCAACCCCCGCGATTGCGCCGTGACCGAACCGTTCGGGGTGTCGAGAAATCTTCTTCTCCAGTGCGTAGGAGGTGAAGGACGACAGCATAGCGCCGCCACCCGGCAGGATGCCGAGAACCGAACCCAGCCCCGTGCCGCGCAGGATCGGTCCGGCGGATTCCTTGATATCCGCCCAGGTGGGCATGAGGCCGGTCACTCGCCTGGTCAGCGCTTGGCGCTCCTCCTCCCTCTCGTCCTCGAGACCGCGCAGGATTTCGGCGATCGCATAGACGCCCGAGCCGAAGGCGATGATCGGAATGCCGTCCGCGAGATCAAGCGTGCCGAGCGTCAGACGCATGCTGCCGGTATAGACATCGGTCCCCACGCAGCCGAGCAACAGGCCCAAAACGATCATCACGAGGCCCTTCAGCACTGAACCGTGCGCCAGCGCGATCGAGGCCACGACGCCCAGCACCATCAGGGCAAAATAGTCCGACGGGCCGAAACTGAGAGCCAGCGAGGTAAGCGGCACGGCAAAGAGCGCGATGACGAGTGTCGCGACACAGCCGGCGAAAAAGGAGCCTAGCGCGGCAATCGCGAGCGCCGCCCCCGCCTTGCCCCGCCGCGCCATCTGGTAGCCGTCGATCGCGGTCACCGCCGAGGTCGCCTCACCGGGAAGGTTGATCAGGATCGCCGTGGTGGAGCCACCGTACTGGGCGCCGTAATAGATGCCCGCCAGCATGATCATCGAGGCCTCGGGCGCAAAACCGAACGTCACCGGCAGCAGGATGGCGATCGTGCCGAGCGGCCCTATCCCCGGCAGCACGCCGACGGCAGTGCCGAGCAGGCAGCCGATGAAGCAGAACATCAGGTTGGAAGGTTCGAGGACCGCACCGAAGCCGAGCGCGAGGTTGGCAAAGATATCCATGACGTTTCTAACCCGTGATCAGGTCGCCCCAGAGGGGGATTGGCAGGTTTAGGAGATAATGGAACACCGCGACGCAGAACATGGTAAAACCGATGGAAAGCATGAGAGACTGGCGCAGGGTGGCGAAGCGGCTGGCAAAGCTGGAAAAGAAGATCGTCAGCGCCACGGCGGCGATGAGGCCGAGCGGCTGGATCGTCACTGCGAAGATGAGCGGCGAGCACAACACCAGAACGGACGATCTGATGGATGCGAACCTGAGCGGCAAGGCACCCGACGAGATCGGCGTGAAGGCGACGGCCAGGGCCAGCAATCCCAGCACGATCGACAGCATGACCGGGAAGAACCCCGCCCCCATCTCCGCCGCTGTGCCGATGCTGAGCGTGCTGTACGCATAGATGCCGACGGCTGCGCTGAAACCCACGAAGATGGCTGCAAAGGTGACGTTTCGGCGGCTGAGCGAGTGCTCATGCGGCTGTCTCGTCTCGACGTTCATGCTGTTCTCCTCCTCAACGGCATTTGATCGGTCTTACGCGAAACCTAGCTTTGACCCTGTTGCCCCGCGCCTGACAACAGGCTCTCTCGCAGATGCGCCGGCATTGTCGTCGTGGGTTCCTCCCCCTTAAACAGGTGGGTAAAGGTCTTCGACCGGATCTTCCAGCCGCCCGCCTCATCGCGCCCAAAGACTTCGAGGACCTCCGAAATGCTGTTCGGCGCGCTGACAGGCAGGACGGGCAAACCGTCGACCGCATAGATCGTCATGATGTATTTGATGGTCGCCCGCTCCGCGCTCTCGATTAAGATCATCGGGTTGCTGATGAGGTGACGCGCGACCCGCTCGCCACGGCTGCGGCGCCAATCATAGAAAGCCTTGATCTGCTCCCTGCCGACGAAGGCCGAAGGACCGGATCCGAACACGCCGTCCTCGGCAAACATCATATGGGCGTACGCACCCCAGTTGGTGTCGACCTCGTTCCAGTATTCGGTGACGAGAGACAGGATTTCGGCCTTGGCCGTCAGCTCCGCGAGTGCATCCATTTAAGGTACCAGGCGTTACATGAAGTAAAGTTCGAGAGCGTTGCGCCCGCCGATGCGCCGCCGCATCGCCGGGTCAGGCACCCATTCGCAAAGCGCTGCTATCGTTTCCCCGTAGGTGACGCGGTTCTCGTAAGCTGCAAACGGCCAGTCGCTGGCCCAGACCAGCCGCTCTCCGCCCGTCCGCTTCACAAGTTCCCGCGCGCAGTCCGCGGCCGCAGAGAGCGGCTTGAACCGGTAGCCGGCCGACAGCTTGACCCAGGCATCGCCTCGATCGATCGCATCGAGGACCAGCCGGAAGCCAGGGTCGTCCACACCCTTGCCGGCCTCTGACATGCCCATATGGTCGATCACCATGCGCGCACCGGCCGCCTCGATCTCCCGCATCATCTCCGGCAGGCGGTCCGCCCGTTCGATCAGATGAACATGCCAACCGAGATCGGCGACCCGCCGCAGGAGCCGACGATACTCCGGCGAGGCGATGTCCGGCGCCTCGGCGAGCATGCGCCACATCAGCCGAATGCCGACGAAACCGTCGTCGCGCATCCGCTCCAGCTCATAGATGCCGATCGACGGAGACACGATCGCCGTCGCCCTAAGGCGGCGATATTTGCGCAAGGCATGGCGAACATAGTCGTTGTATTGGCCATGCAGGCTGGCAGCCGCCACCACCCCAAGCGCGATGTCATGCTCATCGAGCAGCCCGATCAGCTTCTCGACGCCCGCATCCTCCGGCGGCTTGTGCCAGGCGTCAGGCGCCAGCGGCAAGTCCGTCGTGTAGATGTGAAAATGCGCATCCACCAGAGGCGGCTCGTTGTTCATTTCAGCCATCCGGATGCGCCCTATGCGTTACGTCTTCGTCCAGATCGAGCAGGCGGCGCGGATTGTCCCCGATCGCCCGCCGGATTTCCATTTCACCAAGCCCAAGCTCTCGCCAGGCATGCAAGGCGGTCACATACTGCTGACGGACGGACGGGGCTCGACCCCTGCAATGCAACCCGAGAATGAGCCGGTCGGGATGTGTCGCCGCCAAGCTGAGCGCGAGCTCACGGTCGCGCCGGTTACTGGCTGCCGAAACCATGATGTGCGCGTGCTGCCGCAGCATGGCATCCACATCTTCCGGTCGTGCCCCGTTGTTGTGCACCGGGTCCACCGTCAGCAGCCGGGTCACGCCACAGGCTCTTGCGGCCTCGAACAGTGCCAGTACTTCGCTGGCATGCAAAAATCCCGCTCCCAGAACGCCGCCTCTGACCGCGACAATCTCCAGCAATTCCTTGAGCTCCGGCAATATCCTGCCGCGCGCATCGACCACACTAAGAGAGGGCCCGGTGCGATCGAGCCCTGCCGGATGACGCGACGGCCAGCGCTGGCTCCTCAGAAAGTTCACCGCCGAGAGCGTCGGCATATGAACGACCTTGCCCGCCAGCATCAGCGTATGTTCGACGGCATAGACGTTGAGACCGCCGACGGTCGTGTTCAACGCGACGCTGCCACACAACGTGATAGATGCATCCTTGAAATCCGCGTCCGCCAGATAAGCCGCAATCGGGGCGGTGCAATAGTCATGCGCCTGCAAGACGACGGCCTTCATTCCCAATTTTGAGGCTTCGCCTGCTATTTCGATCGGATCGAGACCGGTTTCCCGGTGCGTCACGCCCTCAAGATCGCAGGCCATGTCGACCGATCCGGAAAGCCAGCCGGCCAGCGGATCGGCGGGCTCATGGGATCGGCCAAGGATGTCACTCGACATCGGATACACTCCCGGATTTTCTGGAATTGCCAATGCACCGCCCGCTCTTATTCCTCCCCGCGGAGAGGCTGCGAGCCTATTCGCTCCGGATCCGGTACTTGGTGATGATGCCGCGCCACAGCGCCTCTTCGTCGACGACGATCTTGTGGAATTCCTCCGGCGTGGTCGGCGCGGCGATCTGCCCCGCCATCGCAAATTTCTGGACCGCCTCGTCAGTCTTCAGGTAGGCGGCAACCACTTCATTGATCTTCTTGACGATCTCGGGAGGCGTGCCCTTCGGTGCCATAATCCCACCCCAGGGGACGGCAACGAGATCAAGCCCCTGCTCCTTCAGGGTCGGAATATCCGGCAGGATTTTTGCCCGCTTGGCGGAGATCACGGCGATCGGCTTCAACGTGCCGGCCTCGATATGCTTGATATAGGCGTCGCCGAGATAATCCACGGAGAGGTCGACACTGCCGGAAAGCATATCGGTCACGATCGGCGGGCTGCCCTTATAGCTGACGAGCTTGATGTCGATGCTCGCCATATCCATAATCGCGGTTTCGATCATATGGCCATAGGAGCCGATGCCGTTGTTGCCTGCGCTCACCTGCGAGGGGTTTTCCTTGGCATAGGCGATCAATTCGCCAAGGTTGTTTGCAGGAAAGTCCTTCCGGGCCACCAGGACCATATCGCCGACGGAAAACTGGATGATATGCTCGAAATCCTCCAGCGGCTTGTAGGGCAGACCCGGCATCGTGTTGGCGAAATTTGCCGCCGGTCCCGGATAGGCGGTTACCAACGTGTAACCATCCGGCTTCTGACGGGCCACGTAGCCGGTGCCGATGGCGCCGCCCGCCCCCGGCTTGTTCTCGACGATAACAGTTTGCCCCACGCCCTTTTCAAGCGCCGCAGCGACTAGGCGCGCGAGGTAATCGCTGCCGGCCGCGAACGCGTGAACCAGAGTGATCGGCTTGTCTTTCGGCCATTCTGCGGCCAGGCTGGCGCTGCCGGTTGCACTGACGCCCGCAAACGCCAGCAGGGCAATACCGATAGTCAGTATCTTGCGCATTGTCTCTCCTCCCTCAAGCCGAGTGGCACTTCTTGCTTCTTGTCCCGGTCGGCAACGGATCATAAACAAAACCTCGGCACGGGCCATTGCGGCAGGTCATCTGTTTCATCGGTTGAAATAGGACCCCGCGATCCGTGGACGCGAAGCCCGCGTCTTCCACAGCTTGATTGAAGCCAATATCGCTCAAAGGTTTCGGCCGATGCCGCTCAATCATGCCCATGATGATGAAGCCATAGATGCGTTGCTGCGCGGAGCCGTGGACCTGCACTGCCATAGCGGCCCCTCGGTCATGGGCCGCAAGATCAACCATGCCGAAGAGATTGCCGATGCGGCGGCAGCCGGCATGCGCGCCATCCTGATCAAGGACCATTTCTATTCGGCGACCCCAGTGCTGGAACTCGTCAAGCGGCACCGGCCGGCAGGCAGCAGGCTGGAAATCCTCTCCGGCGTGCCTCTCAACAATGCGCTCGGCGGCCTGAACCCAAGGGCGGTCGAGGTAGGCCTCAATATGGGGGCGCGCCTGGTCTGGATGCCGACCCTTTCGGCTTCCAACCATTTGAGGACCGCGCACTATTACAATCTGGCGGGCAGGCTGGGAATGCTGCCAGTAGAGGGTCTGAGCGTCCTTTCCGCCAATGGCACTCTGCGTGACGAGGTCAAGGAGATCCTCGACCTGATCGCCGAGCATGACGCCGTGCTTTGCGGGGGGCACCTTCATGTCAGCGAAATGTACCCGCTGTTTGCAGAAGCGCGAAAACGCGGGGTTACCCGCATGCTGGTGTCGCATCCAACCTTCTGGATCGATGCAAATCCTGCCGACTTGCGCGAACTTGCGTCGATGGACGTCCATCTGGAGCATTGCGCCTGCATGCTGATCGACTGTCCCTCCCGCCAGTTCACCGCCGAGGAACTGCACGATTATGTGACAGCCGGAGGCCTCGCGCACACCATTCTCGGTTCCGACCTCGGACAGCCGATGAACCCGCGCCCGGTGGAAGGCTTTCGATCGGTGATCAAACTCTGCCTCGATAGCGGCTTTACGCCGGACGAGACACGGCAGATGACTTCATCCAATGCGGTTTCGCTCATGGGGCTTAGTTCGTGCGCAGATTGAAAACCACATCATCTGTTTCAGTGTCGCTTCGGCGCGCAAGATAGCTTCTCCTGAAGGGTCGAAGGCCATCGTTCGGCTCCAGGATATCTCTGGCCGGTATCGGTTCCATTCCCGGGCAAGGCTGTCGCCAAAAGCGAGAGTAAAAAACCTTATCCACCGTCACCGTCGCGTCAGGCTTGCGCTGAGCATCGTATCGCGTTCTTCCAATATGGCTGGCCCGGCTGTCAACAGTCTACAGCAGTTTCATTCTGCTCGCGAGGTACCTGTGGCGCTCAAACCCCAGGAAATGGCAAGCCTTGGCAAAGTCGCTGATCTGGCTTCCCAGTCCATGCTGCTGCCGCCTGCCGTTCCACACCTGCCCCAAGTCAGCTGTTCGGGCTCGTGGTTTTGGCAGACGTAAGGCGATGCCAGCTCCGTGCCTGAAAGCTGCCATCGCGCCCCATTGCGCTCAAAAGCAAACTCTCGCAGAACCAGTGACGCAAGTACCCACTCCTGCCGCTCGCCGCAAGCAAGGACGCGATCTCCACTATTTCTGCGCTGATCCTCCCTAATCGTCAGAACACTCGTTTAGCGGGTCTTTCGCCCTCCAGGTCGAGGATGCCCACGATCAGCCGGCAGCCGATTCTGGACAAGCGACTTGTGGGATGCTCCGATTAGGAGTTCTGTCGAGCATAGTCGGGGATTTTGAAGCGACGACGGTAGGCGCCGGGCGACAATCCAGTGACGCGCTTGAAGAGCCGGCGAAAAAACGCCGGTTCCTCGTAGCCGACCTGCCAACTGATTTCATCCACCGAGGCTTCCGTGCGCTCGAGCCGGCGTTTGCCGTCTTCTATCCTAAGGCGCTGTACGTAGGCAATCGGGCTCAAGCCTGTCGCGCCGGGAAAACGGCGCTTGAAGGTACGCTCCGTCAACCCGGAGCGCCGGATCATCTCCTCGACGGGATTGACCACCGAAAAATGCGTGGCGATCCAGTTCTGAGCGGCCTCGATCGCCAGATCGCCGTGGTCCTTGCGCCCCTCGAAGACGATGTAAGGCGCCAGCCCGTCCTGATGCCATTGCAGTGCAAAGAAGCGCGCGACGTCCTGTGCCACCGTAGCCCCCGCATGGCGGGCGATCAAATACAGCACGAGATCGTGCCATGTCATGGACGCGCCGGAGCTGATCAGCTCTTCGCGCTTGCCGGAAACGACGAGCACGCGCTGCGGATGGATGTGAACGTTAGGGTAGGCGGAAGCGAATGCCGTGGCATAACCGTAATGTACGGTCGCATCCAATCCGTCGAAGAGCCCGGTTTCGGCGAGCAGGAATATGCCCGAGCAGGCGGAGCAGAGGAGTGCACCGCGCCGGTGCATCGCGCCGCACCAGCCAACGAGCTCCGGATGCCGTCCCTTTTGCCAGCCCTTGGCCTCAAGGAGGATCGAGGGAACGATAATGATGTCGGTCGCACCGACCTCCGCAACGCTTCGATGCGCGGTCACAGGGACGCCGCTGGCGAGTTCCAGCAGGCCCGCCTGAAGCCCCACTATCTCCACCTTGAACGGCCGCATCCGGGGTTCTTCTCCGGAAGCCGGCAGCATTGCGGGGCCGTTCATCACATCGAAGATACCGGAAAGCGTAGAGATGACCGCCTCGGGAATGGCAACGAGGCTTACATGGATCGGTTCGCTTCTGGTGGGCGCGCGCTCCACTTGCATGCCGTTTCCCCTTAGCTGGGAGAATAGCTCCGAAAGGGCTCCTGCGCCAAGATTAATTGATTTGCGCTTCCGAGTGGCACAAACGGCCCGATTCTGGAGAATTCCGCTCTGCCCTCCCGCCGGTGTCCCTGCGAGAAACCGCTAGCCTCGGGTCGTTCCTGAGTGCCCTTACAGGAGGCAGTGACATGGACCATATTCACCACCACCCAATCGATTCCGCGAAGCTCGATGCGCTCCTCGCACGTGCATTCCAGGACCTTTCCGCCGGCTATGGCGGCGTCATGATCAGCCTCGGCAACCGCCTTGGCCTGTACAAGGCCATGGCCGGGGCAGGCCCGCTCACCACGCGCGAAATTGCCACCCGCGCCGACTGCGCCGAACGCTATGTGCGCGAGTGGCTCAACTCGCAGGTTGCGGGCGGCTACGTGGCCTATCATCCGATCAGCGACACCTACGAACTGACACCCGAGCAGGCGATGGTTCTGGCCGACGAGGACAGCCCCGCCTTCTTTCCCAATGCCTGGGCCGTACCGGCGTCCATGTGGGCCGATGAGGAAAAGGCCGTGGAGGCTTTCCGCACCGGCCGGGGGATTCCCTGGGGAGATCACGATGGGCGCCTCGCCTGCGGCGTGGCCGCCTTCTACCGTAACGGCTACAAGGCGAGCCTCGTGCAGGAATGGCTGCCGTCACTCGATGGCGTCGTCGACAAGCTGAAGACCGGCGCGCTCGTCGGGGATGTCGGCTGTGGCCACGGCCATTCCACGGTGCTGATGGCGAAGGCATTTCCCGCCTCCACTTTCCACGGCTTCGACTCGCACGAGAACTCGCTGGATGAGGCGGAAAGTATCGCGGCCGAAGCCGGCGTGACCGGACAGACGAGCTTCGAGAGAGCACGTGCCGATAATTACCCCGGCGAGGGCTACGATCTCATCTGCTTCTTCGACGCGCTGCACGACATGGGCGACCCGGCGGCCGCCGCAACTCGTGCTGCCAAAGCGCTCGCGCCGGACGGCACCGTCATGCTCGTGGAGCCTTTCGCCAACGACCGGGTGGAGGACAACATCTCGCCGGTGGCGAGGATGTACTACGCCGCCTCCACCACGATCTGCGTCGCGCATGCGATCTCCGACGGGGGTCGGCTGGTGCTCGGCGCGCAGGCCGGCGAGGCGCGACTGGCGGAGGTGTTCCGCAAGGCTGGCTTCACCCGCTTCCGCCGCGCTTTCGAGACGCCGTTCAACCTCGTCCTCGAAGCCCGGCTTTGAGGATCCGGCGGCGAACATTTCGGAGCCGCTCCGAGCAAGCCTCCCCGCCTCGGACGGGCGGTAGACAGCTTCGTGGCGTGAAAGGGCGCCCGGAGCAGACAGCTTTGTACCCCTTCCAACATGACTGAAGAACAGGAGACCCATCAATGAGGAAGACTTTTGCAATTTTCGCTATCACTGCGACTACATTCGCTGCGCAATTTGCCGTTGCGCAGGAAGCGCCTACGGCGGAACAGACCTACAAGGAAATCGAAGCCACTCTCGGTATCGTCCCCACCCACTTCAAGGCCTATCCGAAGTCGGCGGTCGCCGGTGCCTGGGCCATGACCAAAGGCCTCGAGTTTGGCGAAGGCAATACCGTGCTCGAACCGAAGGTCAAGTCGCTCATCAACCTGGCGGTGGCGGCGCAGATTCCATGTCGCTACTGCATTTGGCTGGAGAGCAAGATGGCCAAGGATCGAGGCGCATCCGACGAGGAGATCGCAGAAGCGGTCGCGCTTGCGGGCTATGTCCGCCACTGGAGCACGGTGCTCAACGGTCTGCAGATCGATCTTGAAACCTTCAAGGCTGAATTCGGCGGCGAATGACGTCGGCGCCCGGCACCTTCTGCCGGGCGCTGCCTCTCCCCACAGATATTGGAATTGCTCCCATGGATGTCCTGATAAACGCGGCAAATGTTCTGTATGTGATCGCCTACTTCACCATAGATATGCTGCGCCTGCGCGTTCTCACCCTGACGGCAGCCGTTTGTCTTGCTGTCTATTTCTATAGCCAGCCCGTTCCGATGCTGAACGTCGTAGCTTGGAACGTGTTCTTCATAGTCCTGAACTTGGTTCACATTACTCGCATCCTGCTGGAGCGGCGCCGGAGCGTCCGGCTGTAGCGGCGCGTTTGTCGGGGGCCGCAGAGCCGCGTCAGCCGAATACATGGTCAGGATTTCGCCTCAACAGACAGCCCGGATCTTTGATCCGGCGGATCGCGGCATTCAGAATGCGGAGAGCTTGGGCCAGATGTCTCTCGGTTTGGCCTGTGCTTCACGTATGGAGAGATGGATATTCATGCCCGCCACTGCGAGGGATGCGGCGAGTCTGACCGGAGTTACCGCCTGTTGATAGCCAGGAGCTATTTATTCGATGGCGTGCCAGTCTCAGACTTGTTGCCTTCACGTCTTGCCGCCATATTCACCGTCATGAGCGAGGACGAATTCACAGAGCGTTTTGCCGCGCGAATCTGCGAACTGGCGGCCCTTGAGGGCAAGCCGTTCGGCAAGGAGCCGGAAGTGTACGCATCAGAAATTGCCGGCACCTACTGGCGAGAACGGTTCCCGGAAGGTATCGGGCCCGAAGCTTGCGCCGAGGAAGATGCCGCCTACTGGTGACAAGTCTCTGATATGGAGCATGCCGAGGAAGTCGGTGACGATCCCCGCCACTGTCTGCCGGGCTTTGAATGAGGTGCCGCGAGAACGTCGTCGTTGTGCGGGCAATGATCTGGCGTGGTCACGCTCTCGCGGCAGAAGCCGAACTGCCTGACGGAGAAATTCGTTCGGGGGAAAAAAATGGCCCGTGACAGGTGCGGGCCGAGAGAGTGACGTTGGAAAGTACAAGTCAGAACTCTCGCTGCGCATGAATGTTCCATCTGCCCATCATCAAGACGGCGGGGACCTCCACACCAGGTCCGCAAACAGCCCCGACGCCTGCACGGCCGGTGCTGGGCCAAAGCCCCGTTTTTAGGGGAAGATGAACGGGATGTGATTTGAGCTGTGCCAAGAGTGCCACGGCGGACCCGCGCGTCGTCCCATCGCGCGGGCCTCATCCATGCTCCTGAAGTCCCCTCCGAAAGGGCAAGTCGATCGCAGCGATCTAGCAGAAAGTGATGCACTGTACGCCACCGGACGCCTGCTTCAACCTGTCCAAAAGCGGTAGCCTGATCGGGCCGGTCAGCGTTCGATAATCCTGTTAGGCAATGCGGCATCATAGCCGATTGTCGACTCTGATCCTGATGTACGAAAATTCTGCGCATGGCCCTATACTTGCCATGGCCGTCATGCGCCAGGCCTGTCGGCACCCACCGCGGGCCTCTCTGCTTTACGTCGTTCGATTTGCTCGCGGTGTCTGTTCCCGGTAAGGTAAAGCTGTTTGATCTTCGGCAAGAGACGGATCGCTTCGTCTGTCATGCCGCTGGGACTGACAAGTGCTTGACACCCGCTCGTGCCAGGATGCTGATCAGACGTGGCGATAAGCACTATGGATGTGCCCCGAACGCTTGCTATTGACTGCTCGCGGGTATCCGGACTTCCGAGACATCCATGGGCAGCATAGTTTCGATTAGGCTTCATTAGCAGGTTTTGGCAATTGTTTGGCCGGACAGCCTTCAGACAGAAAAACAGTAAAGTTAACCACGTCTAAATGGGATGTTTTACGTAAGTACAAATTGCTGATAAATTCAAAGGCACTGGCTTTACCTAAACGGTCATGATAATGCGCGCGCATTTTAACGACCGCGAGCATGGAAACTCGATCGTTGCAATGGCTGCGGGATCAAACACGATCCTGAAATATATTAAGGCGCGCCGCAATGGAGCAAAACTCAATCTGGATCTGTGACGGATGTGAGGATAAGAGGCCAGATCTAGCGGGAGATGTCTGGAAATCTCTCACCGTCTCGATAACCAGGCATAACGGCAGAATATTATTTGACGGCACGGTCAAGCTTTGCCCTACCTGCCAACGAAAGCTCATTCACCAAATCAATTCGCACACATTGTTCAGTTTTCGGCGCCATGATCCGATTTAGCAGCTGGCAGGCATGCTAGAATTGCAGTGAAGCGGAAGGAAGGGTTAAAAGCCGCCAACTTCGTCTGCAACGCCCGCACGGTAACTCACTTTAAGTGCCGCAGACGGATCCCTTCGCGGCAACCCATAGAGCGCTTGAACGATGACGGGGGCCTGTCACCCGCTGTCATCCAAACATGGCCGGATGTGAACCTGTCGCGATCCATGATGCGCCGACGCCTCGCTCACGCGCGGAGGCGTCAGCAATCAGAAATCATGTTCGCCATTGCGGAGCGCACCGCTCATCGACGGAGCAACAAAGAGGCTGCTCCATGGATTGCGCCCGCGCGGCCAGTCCCATCTAAGCGCCACGCAGGACCCGGAGCCTGTCAAGGGCTGCGGCCAGACCTTTCAGCGAGATCGATAATACGACCTCCTTCTTGTCCATGGCTTGAACCTTGACCCGTAGCGTCGTACCGGCTCGGAGAGTAGCAACCGTCTTGGCATCTAGGGTGAGAGGTACGAGACATCCGGCTGGCAGGCAGGTGGAGAACCGTGAGGATGTAAGCGGCTGTCCGTCGTCGATCTGGAGCGTAGCACCCGCATCGAGCAGCAATCCGAAGGGAAGAACCAGATTGCCGGAAACGGCGTCTGCCTCGCCGCTGCGTAATTCGATAGCCAGCACCCGTTGCCCGTTCTGCTGAGCCTGCTGCTGCGAGATTGCGCAGACGACCTGGGGCGCACCTTGGCAAGTCAGGCTCCAATCCTGATAGGTCTCCTGCAGGGACGATGCCCCGCCCGGCAATGTCGACGCGGCCTCCTGAGCGAATGCCGGCAAAACGAGTGCACACAAAGCCACAACTGCAGCGGCGGCAGCCGTCCTGAACAATTGGGATATCCGCAAGTTAATTACCTCTCTGTTACGATCGACGGCAGGCTGAGGGCATGCCGCATGATAGTGACGCCGGAATATCGGTACCGGCCTTGGAAGTCAAAATAGTTGCACCGTAACCGGTCCTCAAACGGAGGCCGGCATGTCGGACCAGGTTTCCTGCCGATTACCATTTAACATTGAATCCGATTTTTGCCCCGAGTGCGTTGTAAGCGGTGTTTTGCACCCACCTTCCGGATCACGGCGTGATTGACGATGTTGAGCCCGAATGAGGGCTTGGACATA